>CAYYSO010000048.1:0-15041 GCA_964474415.1 uncultured Methylomarinum sp.
TTAATCCAGTATAGCGTTTACGAATAGACATATTAATTTTAATTAAGTGTTTCCAGGCGGATTTTGGCAACTTTGCCGGTAACTGTAGTTAACGCTTCAATCTCACTGATCGCGGCATTCATTTCTTTTTCTAATGTTAGCTGAGTCAGCATGATTAAAGGTAACGAGGACTCCCCTTCTTTAGGTTCTTTTTGAATCAAGGCTTCTATACTAATGGAATGGGCAGCCATTAGCCGGGCAATATCGGCCAATACTCCCGGCTTATCCTCTACTGTCAAACGCAAGTAGTAGGCAGTTTTAAATTCATCTTCTGCCAAGACAGGCGTATCAACAATAGCATCCGCCTGAAAAGCCAGGTGAGGCACCCGGTTTTCCGGATCGCTGGTCATCGCTCTAACCACATCAATCACATCGGCAACCACTGCAGATGCTGTGGCTTCAGCGCCGGCGCCAGCACCATAGTAGAGTGTAGGCCCCACGGCATCCCCTTTAACCAATACGGCATTCATGACGCCATCGACATTAGCCAGCAAACGGCGTTCAGGAATCAAAGTAGGATGCACTCTTAATTCAATGCCTTTTGGTGTTTTCCTGGCAATCCCCAGATGCTTGATTCGATACCCCAGTTCCCCGGCATATTCAACATCTTCAGGTGTAATTTGAGTAATTCCTTCAGTATAAGCTTTATCAAACTGTAAAGGAATTCCGAATGCAATTGATGCCAGAATCGTTAGTTTATGCGCAGCGTCAATGCCTTCAACATCAAAAGTGGGATCCGCTTCGGCATAGCCCAATGCCTGAGCTTCTGCCAGAACATCAGCAAAATCGCGACCTTTATCGCGCATTTCTGTCAAAATAAAATTACCGGTACCATTAATAATACCTGCCAGCCATTCGATCTGATTGCCGCTCAAGCCTTCGCGAATCGCTTTGATAATCGGAATGCCGCCGGCAACCGCCGCTTCAAACAATACCATGACGCCTTTTTCGCTGGCTTTACTGAAAATTTCATTGCCATGCAGTGCAATCAATGCCTTATTGGCAGTTACCACATGTTTTCCATTGGCAATGGCCTGCAGAACCAGATCTTTCGCTAACCCTTTGCCACCAATCAATTCCAGCACAATGTCAATCTCAGGGTTATTAACAATTTCAGCTGGATCACTGGTTAATACAATCCCCTGGGTATCACAAATGCGTTGCCGGTCAAGGTTTCTTGCTGAAGCATGTGTAACGATAATTTGTCGTCCTGCTCTACGGGCAATCTCATCCGCGTTCCTTCTCAATACATTAACTGTGCCGCCGCCTACCGTACCCAGTCCTAATACGCCTACTTTAACCGGTTTCAAATGTCACTCCTAAACTGTAAAACTCTTTATCGACCGTCTATTATACTACGTTGTCTTTCTTGAGCATATTACGAATACCGCGCAAAGCCTGACGAGTCCTGTGCTCATTTTCAATCAGACTGAAGCGTACATGATCATCCCCGTGTTGTCCAAAGCCTATCCCGGGTGACACGGCAACCTTGGCATCAATGATCATTTTTTTACAAAACTCCAGAGACCCCATCTCCTTGTAAAATTCAGGTATCGGTGCCCAGACAAACATAGTCGCTTGCGGTTTTTCAACTGACCAACCCATCGCATTTAGACCATCACACAATACATCCCGGCGGTTCTTGTACATATCACAAATCTCCTGCACACATTGCTGAGACCCTTCCAGAGCAGCAATCGCGGCAACCTGAATCGGCGTAAAAGTCCCGTAATCCATATACGATTTAATCCGGGTTAATGCGGCTACCAGCGTGGGGTTTCCACACATAAAACCGACCCGCCATCCCGGCATGTTGTAACTTTTGGACAATGAATAAAATTCAACAGCAACATCTTTAGCCCCTTCAACTTGTAAAATGGAGGGTGCCCTATAGCCGTCAAAGACTATATCGGCATAAGCAATATCATGAACAACCCAGATATTGTGTTCCTTGGCAATAGATACAACTTTTTCAAAGAAGTCCAGTTCTATGCATTGCGTCGTTGGATTCCCCGGAAAATTAAGAATCAGCATTTTGGGTTTCGGCCAGGAATCATCAATCGCTTTTCTTAATTCTTCAAAGAAATCCACTCCTGACACTAACGGTACATGTCTTAAATCAGCACCTGCAATGACGACTCCATAGGGATGAATTGGATAGGCCGGATTAGGAACCAAAACCACATCACCCGGTCCCAGCGTTGCTAGCGCCAGATGGGCCAGGCCCTCTTTGGAGCCTATGGTGACAATAGCTTCTGTCTCGGGGTCTAAATTCACTCGATAACGTTTTTTGTACCAGTCACAAATTGCTTTACGTAAACGTGGAATACCTTTGGAAACAGAATATCGGTGAGTATCACCCCGTTCTACCACCTCAACTAATTTGGCGACAATATGTTCAGGTGTGGGCTGATCAGGATTCCCCATCCCGAAATCAATGATATCTTCACCTTCGGAACGGGCTTTGGCCTTTAATTCGTTGACAATGTTAAAAACATAGGGAGGGAGGCGTTTAATGCGGTGGAATTCTTCCATTAACTATTCTAAAAATTAGTTGTCAGTATGACGTATTATATGTTAAGTAACGTGCCTGAAACAGATCAGACAACGACCAAGCTGAGATGCTGACAAAAGCGTTAGAGGAACGTAGCTTTTGGCAATCAGCTGAAGCGTGGTTATGCGGCAACCTCTCTATACTCTACAAAACTATTTGGTTGTGGTATCTCTTCACCATCTTGTTTCATGCTTTCAATATGAAATCCGGTTGCCTATCGAATTTGTTCTTCAACATCTTTAATTGTGGAGCCAGTAGCTGCACAACCAGGAAGATCAGGAACAAATGCAGAGAAGTTTGATTCTACCTTTTCGATCGCAACTGCATATTTCATGAAATACTTACCTCCAACCCACCTGTTTGTAAATGCTGCTCAAAGTTCCGGGGGCTAAACATCACTTGGCTTACCAGCAACAGTGACATGCTCGGGTTTGCTGGCGTGTTTGAACTGACGATAACTTCCGCGAGTAGCATATAAATACCAGCCATCCTAATGATTTATATTCAATTGAGCCGCATAACTACGAATTCATTTGTACGAACAGAGTTGCCGAAACCATTTCATACACTTTCTAAGGTACTGTTATTGCTTGTTTATGTCAAATTCTATTCTGCCTTGCTTATCCAAGATCAGCCATTGGTTGGCTCTGGCAATGTATAACGGGAAGCTGTATAAAACCGCGAAAATACATCAATTGCCATTGTTTTACCCAATAAATATACACTTAATAACAATAACGCCCGACACTTTAAACTTCATACCTCGCTCGCTGTATCGGCTCGTTTGAGCAACTCACTGAGCTTATCGGCATTAACAGAATAGAGGATAAGCCGATACTGGCACGACTATAAAACTTAGACAAGATCTGTAAATATTCTACGCCACTTTCTAACAGACCATCGCCGATTTAAAAAAATCATTTTCTTCCAGATTACTCAAAATAACAACAAATTCATCGCCAACATCGTGATCCAGAGTATCATTAACATCTTTAAACCTAGAAAGATCCGTTGGGCACGAAATTATACTGCAGTTTCTTGGTTTTACTTGCCTTCGGCACTCGCTAAAATAATTTTGGTCCGCGTAACCATTTGGCGTTCCAGTCAATGGTTATGTGGCATTTTTCCAACTGGCTTTTTGTTGTTTTGTCAGTATGATTTGTATTACTTTTCTAGGCATAATACCTAGCATACCTAAATAATTAATATTATAAACACAATTAAACACTCGCTCTAATAAGGTGAATTTATGTCTGAACCAACCAAACTGCGCTGGGGTATTCTTGGTGCGGCACGCATTAATCAACGGCTATTACCTGCAATCGTTGAGACTTCCAATAGCAAACTGGTTGCTATTGCCAGCCGTCGTCCTGGCGCTGCCGCAGAAACTCTGATGCAATATGCACCTCATCAACAAGATGTTAAAACTTATGATGACCCGGAACTGTTATTAAAAGATCCGAACATTCAGGCAGTTTATTGTCCTATGGCTAATGAAGAACATGCCGAATGGGTTCTACGCGCTATTGAACACGGTAAACACGTTTTATGCGAAAAACCGATGGCATTAACTGTTGCTGATATTGAGGCTATTGAAGCCGCCGCCAGCAAACAAAATGTCAAAGTCATGGAAGGCTTTATGTACCGCTTTCACCCCCAGCTTGCCCGTATAAAAGAACTGATTGATTCGGGAATTATCGGTGAGATTCGTACGGTTCGTAGCTGTTTTTCTTTTATGATGCAACCGGCCCGGCTTTATCGTCTGAACAGAGAGGTTGCAAACGGTGGCGGCGCCATGTGGGATATTGGTTGCTATGCCATTCATACTATCCGCACGTTTTTTGATCACCCTCCTGTCGCTGTTACTGCCATGGCAAAATACGTGGAAAGTGGTGCGGATATCAGCAACAGCGGTGTACTGGATTTTGGCGATGGTCGCTTTGCCCATTTTGATTTCAGTTTTGAGCGAGCCCGACGTGCCGAATATGAAATTACCGGCACCCAGGGTGGTTTAAAATGTCATAATGTCTGGCTGTTGCCTCACGGCGATAGTCCGGTAATTTCGTGGTGGACGGAAGCAGGTCAGCAATGTGAAGAAAAATTGCCGGCAGCCAATCATTTCTGTTTAGAAATTGAACATTTTAGTGATTGCGTTCTAAATGATAAAGCGCCCGCACTGCCACTCAATGATGCTAAAGACAATTGCCGGACTATCGTAGCAGCTATAGAATCGGCAGCAACAGGCCAACAGATTAAAATCGCCTAAACCATTGGTTACTGGAGACTCAATATGTCTGAATTTAAAAAATATCGTTGCCTGGAATGTGAACACTTGTATGATGAAGAAAAAGGCGATCCCGATAGCGGCATAGCGCCTGGGACACGATGGGAGGATATCCCCGACGACTGGGCTTGTCCGGTTTGCGGTGCACCAAAAGACTTTTTTAAATTGATTGAATAACTGCCGCTTCTCACGCTTTTGATTTGTCAGAATATACCATAACACCGCATATAGCATGTTCTGACAGATCAAGATTGGTGATTATGCCTGAGGAGCGCCCAAGGCTTTTACCTTTTCCAGTATTTCCTGAGCATGTCCTTCATGATTGACACCGTATAGAGCTTCTTCCAATGCCCCGTCCTTATTGATGATAAAAGTTGAACGAACAATTTTCATCTTTTTGACCCCCTCTTTTTCCACTTCCTGCCAAACACCATAATTTTCACACAAATCACCGGAAGTATCGGCTAGTAACTCCACATTCAAACCATATTTTCCAATAAATTCGCGGTGACTGGCACAAGTATCTTTACTCACACCGACGATAACCGTATCTAAATCATCAAACTCTTTTGCCATCGCGGTAAAATCATTGGCTTCTATAGTACATCCCGGGGTATCGTCCTTAGGATAAAAATACAGAACCACATTTTTATTCCCCACATAATCGTTTAAAGATACTAATTGATTATCCTGATTATAAGACCTGAAAAAAGGTGCAGGATCATTTTTATTTAACATACGATTCTCCTGGTAACATATACTGCGCGCGACTACAGTTACGGTCGTGCGAAATATAACAATATTGATAGATATATGTTGTACAGCAGGCGCGTTGCCCAACCGACACAAACTATTATTTACGCGCCACTATAAACTTGACGAATACCAGTTTGTGTATTCCCTTCTAGATTTAACCATAAAACCCGGGATAAAAGCCAGGAAACTGGCTGATAATGAGTAGCCGATAAGAAAGTTTCAGTTGGAGAGAATTGAAATGGAAATAAAAAAAGGCAGTGTCGCCAATAACGAACACTGCCTATTAACACATAGGAGAGAATTTTTTGATAACAACTATTTTAGTTTACTTAATTTCTATAGGCTGAATTACTCGCATCTTCTGCAATCAACTGCGCAGCTTTATCATACTTCTGACTTTCTGTATTTTTCACCATAAAAATGGTACCCGCAAATAATACAACGCCAACAACAATATATAACCAGAAATTATCTTTTTCTTGTGTTTCGCTCATTATTATTTTCCTTTTCTATAAGTTTGATTAAAACAACATTGAAATAAATTCAACGCTGCTAACAATATCAAAACCATAGTAATTATTTTTGACATATATCAATAAAATCCTTAATAATCAAACATGTATCGACACAATACTTTATCACTCACCCCATTACATGTTGTGCTCATTACTTACCCAAACGCCCCTCTATTTGTTGCGAAGCTATTTTCTGTAAAGATAACGGCTAACGATGGCGACTGAATCTACATTAAAGTCACAGGGTCAGATTCAAGAAAAATTGTAATACTTCGCCGTTTTTTCAAATAATAAAACTGATTAGCAGCAACATTGCCTCCTATAACCTTTCAATCTGATAGCCTAGTTTAATCAGTTGCGCAATCACGCCTTCATCTGCCGCTAAATGTAATGCCCCAACCAATATAAATTCTATTTCAGGCGTTTTCAGCATTATTTCTATTTTTGGAATCCAACTGTTATTACGGTCTACTAACAATGATTGATATAAAACCGGAAAATCTTGTCGCATTGGCAGAATCGCAACTTCTTCAAGCTGATCCATATTTCCTGTACGCCAGGCTGTTTTCATGGCTGTCATCATCGTCGGTAATTGCTGTAACTCATTAAGAGTACTCAACACCATTTCATCCTCATGACCTTTACCCATATTGGCAATCAACTCCATCTGCTGTTCAACCGATTCCAATCTCCCTAGTTGTTTGCCTTCCTGAGAAGCTTTCACAAGATAATAATTATCAACGCCGGTATCCGCCATATCCAGTCGCTGTAACTCTGCCATAGTCAGAGTAATAACCACCATGGGGGCCTTAAACTGATTAAGCGCCTCCATTAAAAGTCCTGTGGATTCCACATAATCAGCCAATTTCTTATAGGTAGAATCCGTTAAATCATCTTTCAAAGTTCGCCCATCTGTGTACATTACCCGCATTAGTAACTGTTGTTGAGCTTCAAATCCTGCCATGACGGATAAATCTGTTTCTAATACTAATACATCCGCTTTGTTATAAGCCCGTTCAAACTCCTGTGGTAGCGGATAATCCCGATGACTCAACACATGAATTGTTCCGCCAATAAACAATTCTGATTGTCCGTTGCTGACTCTCCAGACTGAACTTTCAGCAAAAGCCGGTATTGGAAAAATCAAACCAGGAACAAT
Source organism: uncultured Methylomarinum sp. (assembly GCA_964474415.1). Classification (GTDB taxonomy): domain Bacteria; phylum Pseudomonadota; class Gammaproteobacteria; order Methylococcales; family Methylomonadaceae; genus Methylomarinum. Next base: position 7,308 of record CAYYSO010000048.1, read on the forward strand.
CAACCAGAGTAAAATAATCACGCGCATTTGTATTTCTCCTTAGCTTTTAATGAATATGATCCAGACCATTCCTTTAGAAAATCTGGCATTTACTTTTATGCCCGTGTTCGCGGTAATAGTTATCCTGTTAAAATGGAAATTAAATGCTGGAAATACCTGTTATGCAATAACTAGAATGCTGCTTCAATTGTTGTTAATTGGTTATTTTTTAAACTATATTTTTGCTTCAAATTCAGCATGGATCACACTATTAATACTAGTAATTATGATCATTTTTTCAAGCTGGATTGCACTTGGCAGTGTCAAAGAAAAAAGAAACCAGCTGATAATAAAAACAATTATCGCTGTGTCTTTTGGAGGTGGAATAACTTTCTGGATTATTGTAAATCCGGTTTTAGAATTACAACCGTGGTATCAGGCCCGCTATGCCATTCCATTAGGGGGTATGATTTTTGCCAACGTCATGAACAGTATTAGCCTGGCTGCGGAAAGATTTCAATCGGAAATAAATAATAACGTTAATTATCATACTGCGAGAAACACAGCATTCAATGCGGCTATGATTCCAACCATCAACGCACTATTTGCGGTGGGACTGGTATCCCTTCCAGGCATGATGACCGGACAAATTCTGTCCGGCGTATCTCCTTTTATTGCCGCCAGATACCAGATCATGGTAATGACCATGATCTTTGCATCTTCGGGACTCTCAAGCGCTTGTTTTCTATATTTGTTGAAAAACAAACACAGTTAATGATGACAACCTTCCCCATGAATATGACCGTGAGATATTTCATCTTCCGTCGCTTCTCTGACATCCATAATTTCCACATCAAATGTCAAAGTCTCTCCCGCCAATGGATGGTTGCCATCTATAGTCACCTCATCGCCTTCAATATTTATAATAGTAACGATACCGGGTCCATGACTGACTTCAGCATGGAACTGCATACCGACTTCCAGCGGCATATCTTCAAACATCTCTTTGGATACCACTTGAATCATCTCTGCCTGCTTTTCACCATAAGCATTCTCCGGTTCAATCGTTACGGTCAATTTTTCGCCGGCTGTTTTTCCGCTTAATGCATCTTCCAGTCCAGAAATAATATTACCCGCCCCATGTAAGTACACTAATGGTTCAGCTCCAATAGAACTATCCAGCTTCTCGCCAGCATTATTGGTTAATGTATAATGGAAAGATACTGCCATTTTGTCTGAAATCTGCATATAACGACCTTGATGCTTTAGAAAAAAAAACGCTTATCATATATCCTTTTGCCATAAAAAACATATCTCGTTAAACAATCATCGCCTTACATCCAAGCGCAACACTACCTTGTGAATTTAAAACATCCCGGTTCATCATGCATCTGTGGTGCCATTTCGCTTTCGTAAACTCGATTCCGGTTGTTTACATAGCGTTACCGGTGACTAGCGACCCTCGTTTCGCCAACTCTGGCTGACAACGAATGTATTTGGCTTATGTTTTCATGAAGGACAATGAGAATAGCTGCTATCTTTCCTAAAGGCTTTTTAAATCAACCATAGCTATGTTGCAGATTGTATGCTATAAACTGATTATGGATGTTAGTCAATACTGATTTCTTAAGAAGAAACGGAGGATTGAATGATTGAGATTGACTTCATAATCATTTCCAAATCGAGGCAGTCTCTATGTCTGAAAAGCTAAGTGAGGCAATCAGGAAAACTGGAACACGGTTTCGTATTTTTCCCCAGGCACGCCATATCAAAGCATTTGCAAAACCGGAAACAGTTATCATTTCCCTTTCTCCCGACAAAATACGTCCCGGTCCTGCGGATGACCGTATGTATGTAAAAGATGCCATTAAAAAACGTCCTTATTCGCCATCAGACCGCCCACCTTATAACGGCCCCAGCAATCAGCCAATTAAAGCAAACAAAAAAGGCCATTTCGATCATCTGAAACCCGACAGTAGAGAGTTTCTATGCACCTCGATGTACGCAACTGTCCGTTTTATACTGGATATTTGGGAAGATTATTTCAATCACCGTATAGAATGGCATTTTGATATGGATTTCGAACGTCTGGAATTAATTCCACTGGTCGAATGGACAAATGCTCAAGCAGGTTATGGTTTTATGGAATTCGGTTATGCCAAAGCTCCGTTTGGAGGCATCGATTTTTCTAAACCGCATTGTCAAAACTTTGATGTACTTGCTCATGAATTTGGCCACTGTCTTATTTATTCAACTGTGGGCGCCCCCGCTAATCCTTCCGATATGGCGGTAGATTATGCCGGTATGCAGGAATCTGCCGGTGACCTTATTGCCATTATAGCCTCCCTGCATTTTGACTCTGTATTGAAGCATTTGCTGGATAATACTCACGGTAATCTATTCAGTTATAACGAACTCAGCCGAGTTGGGGAATTATCTGAAAGTAAACAGGTGCGCATTGCATTCAATTACCTGCGCATGTCCGATGTCAATGATGAAGCGCACCTGAGATCATTACCGTTTACCGGTGCCGTATTTGACACGCTGGTTGAGATATTCCAGCAGAACCTGGTCGAAAATGGATTAATTTCTACCAAACTGGCCACCCTGGCCAGCAACAGCGCAAGTGGACAAGGTGATGAAAAGTCAATCGCAGAGGCATTTAAAGAGGCTTATATAGGCAATGAAAACGATTTCAGAAAAGCCTTGATATCAGCCAGGGACTATGTCGGCCTTTTACTGGCCAAAAGCTGGTCTGAATTATCACCTGATTTCCTCACCTATCATAACTATGCCAGAACTCTGTTACGTGCCGATCAGACTCTTAGCGGCGGCCAATACAAACAAATAATGCGTGATTGTTTTTCCTGGCGGGGAATGCAAGCACCTGCTGATTCCAGAATGTTTTCTCTTTACCGACTGGAAGATTGTAAACGGGAGGAAACAGTTGAAAGCAACAGTTTTGCTCAAGCTACAACAATTAAAAATAAAAAACCTAATAAAAAAGAAAAACAAAAAACAGCTGAAACCAGCCAATGTTTGTGATTGTGAGTACCTTTTTAAAACAAACTTTGGCGCTAATAATACTCATGACAGCATGCACAACGAAGAACATTAACATAGCGGATGATAGCGCTATGCATGTTGAAACTAACACACTGAGAATTTTTATGTTGTCGCGTGGTCAAGGCGTACCGGAACACACCCGAAATGTCTATGAGCAAATAAAACGCTTGTTTCTAAATGCAAAAAGTAAAGGGATATTGATTCGGCTACTGGAAACCCGTATCGGCCTGGAAGGAGAAACCCGGCTTTGTGCTGAATTCCGTGATTGCCTGGATGTTGAAACACTGTTAAAACAAATCAGACCATTGGCCACAGAGGTCGATTTACTAAATATCGATACAAAAAAATGTAATCAATGAATAAATTCATTATTTACAGTATTTTTCAAGGATGTGGAGAAACATAGTTAATCTGTATCTAAAAGCCTGATAGGAATTCAGCAGCGACTATAAAAACAAGGAGACACCCATAAAATAAACAGACTGAGGAGCCTGCCATGAAAAAGTCAGTTGATCACCATATCACACCAATCATGTATGTCACCATGATATTGCTGGCCGCATGTACTAGCACACCAACTACCTCACCAACAATTCATGATGTACCGACATTTTTCCCGGCGACAGGAACAAAAGCCACTCCTGAACAGGGCAAACAGGTAATTCGAGAAAATGCACGTAAATCAAGATCAGACTGGAAAAACAAAAGTTTTGAAGAATTCGAGGCTAGTGTTTACAAAGAGCCATTCGCGGACGGCAAATATATTGTTAATGGCGACACCCCCATTCCCAATAAAAAACTACTACGAGAATTTTTTGAACAGGAAATTCAGCAAGAACGCCAACCGGTTTCTTTGCAATCCCCCAGTAAGTTGATAGTAAACAGAGATAATGGCGCTGATACAATTTGGAACAACAGCAAAAAACAAAATATCAGTTATTGCGTCAGTAAATCATTTGGCACTAATTACAACAAGGTGATTGCCGCTATAGCAGCTGCCGGCCAGGCCTGGTCACGGGTAGCCGATATCAAGTATGTTCATAAACCTAACCAGGATAATAATTGCTCTTCCTCCAACCAACAGGTCGTGTTTGATGTTCGTCCTGTGAATGTTAACGGGCAATATCTGGCACGGGCTTTTTTTCCCAATGACACACGTTCAGGGCGTAATGTTCTGATTGATAACAGTTCTTTCAATCTAAATCCCAATAATCCTCTGACATTGCAAGGGATCTTACGTCACGAACTGGGTCATACGCTGGGCTTTCGTCATGAACATACCCGACCTGAATCAGGCGCCTGTTTTGAAGATTCCAACTGGAGACCTCTAACCGACTACGATGCCTTATCTGTTATGCACTATCCACAATGTAATGGTGGCGGCGATTTCAGCCTGACATTAACTCATCTGGATAAAAACGGCGCTGCCTGTATTTATGATCCGGCATCGGGATTTTCAGTGGATCCCAATATTTGCCCTGATCTTGCTCCTACACCTGGTCCACAACCTGAATCCTGCACATTACTCAGTGAATCTTTTCCTCAACAACAGGTAAGTCAAAACCAGGTTAGACAATATGGTCCATATACTATTCAACCTGGATCCCGCTTTGTTGTATTTATGTTGACAAACGATTCAACAGGCGACCCGGACCTATATGTACGTTTCCAAAATAAACCGACAACAAGCAGTTATGCCTGTCGTCCCTATATTTCCGGTGCCAATGAAACCTGTGATCTCGATGTACCGTTGGGACAAAACAAAGCTTATATCATGGTAAGAGGATACAGAAACGGAAAATATCATCTTGTTGTTAACGGTGTTTCTAAAGCCCCATAAGTCCAATATTTGTGCAACCTGATTACTTAAAGTTTGAATTAAGCTAGAGGGTAATCAGAAAATTCAATACACGTTCATCAGGGGGATTTATGGAAAGTCTTTGGTCGCTTCTGGAAGTATTTATCGGCTTGGCTTTCATCTACTTATTGTTGAGTTTACTAGTCTCTGCATCCGTGGAATACTCAGAAATGTGGTTGCGTAAAAGGGGGCGTTTACTTTATCTAGGGCTGCTGGAGTTATTAAAAAACAAAGAAAATAATGAAAGCAATGGCCTGGTCGAAAAACTGTACAAGAATCCATTAATCTATGCCTTGTACAAAGGCGAACCTAACCAGGGTGGAAAAATCAAGCGGGGGAATCTGCCTTCCTACATTCCTGCAAATATATTCGTGCTAGCATTTCTGGATGAATTGAATCGAAGTCAGCAAAAACACCTCAGTTCAGCAACAGATATCACCAACCTGATTACTGATACCCCATTATTGCCAGTGGAGCTAAAAAGTTCACTCAATATGGTGTTGACGCAGGTAACCGATAATGACTACAACCAGGCAATCAAAAAACTGGAATTATGGTATGCAAATTCTACTGACCGGGTTTCCGGCTGGTATAAAAAACACACACAATGGCTTTCTTTGGGAATTTCCATGATCATGATTGTCATACTTAATGTTGATACGCTATATATCAGCCAGGCATTAATGGTTAACAGTTCATTACGAACTGCTATTATTCAATCTGCTAACCGATATATCAGTGCCGAGGAAAACAATGCTCAGGATACTAAAAAACATGAGGATTCCAGGCAAAATCCATCTCAATATTTACAGGATTTGAAAACGCAGTTATCAGCCCTTGGGTTACCTATCAGCTGGGACCGGGTATATTGGGATAAGCTGGATATTTGGGAGAAAGGCAGCAAAATAATTGGCTGGTTACTCACTACAATCGCTGTTTCGTTTGGCGCGCCTTTCTGGTTTGATGTGTTGAACAAGTTTATGAGTTTCAGATCATCCATTAAACCCGCCTTTATTCAGAAAAATGAAAAAACAGCTTAATGTTAAAACTTGATGTTAAACAATTACACTGAGGTTTATGCTGAAAATCCGGGAAACAATTTGTATGTTTTTTGGCCTTGCCCTGACACATTAATAATTTGCGTTATTATTAAAGTAAGTAACACAACAGTGTAAAAATGCAAGATGGTAAACGAAGTGGTAGAATGACTGAAGGTAAGCGTGGTAAAAGTGGGTTCTTATGCGGCTTTTGATTAAAAATTTAATTTTTACTGTTCTCGTACCTGGCACTGTTGTTGTCTATATTCCCTACCGAATTATCAAAGACCAGTATAATTCTTTTGCTATACACTGGAATATGTTACATATCTCATCAGTATTCGTTATTGTTACCGGAACTTCTATTTACTTTTACTGCTTATGGGATTTTGCAGTAACGGGGCGTGGGACGCCAGCTCCAATTGATGCGCCAAAACACCTGGTGATAAAAGGTTTATATAGTTATGTCCGCAACCCTATGTACATCGGGGTTTTGTTAGCGCTATTAGGTTGCTCTGCACTGTATGACTCATTAACAATGTTGCAATATACATTATTGATGGGAATAATATTTCACGCGGCTGTTATTGTTATGGAAGAACCCATTCTTCAGCGTAAATATGGCGAATCGTATAAAATATATTGCAAAGCAGTAAGACGCTGGACTCCCGGCAAAGGATGTAAGAAAACAAGTTCATAAGACACTGCCGATTCACAGACATATTTTCGCGGTTAATGCGCCGCACTGTGTGAAAATACATAGTGATTTTGAAATGTTAACAGCTATCTGCAGACACAAGTTTCTATCCATAAGCATCACCTTTATCATCCTTATTATTAGTATTTTACTGATTACAGACCCTTTACCTCAGAACCCTAATTACCATCTTCTAAGAGACAACAGGCAATGGTTTGCAATTCCCAACTTCGCCGATGTTATCAGCAACCTGCCATTTGCCATGGTAGGATTGCTCGGTCTGTTATTTTGTTTTAGGAATAGCGGGAAAACCTCATTATCCTGGCAAGTTTTCTTTATCGGACTTATTTTTGTCGCAGCCGGTTCAAGCTATTATCACTGGCAACCGAATAATCAAACTCTGGTCTGGGATCGTCTGCCGATGACCGTCTGCTTTACAAGTCTGTTCGTTGCATTGTTGACAGAACATATTTCTGTTCGTTTTGAAAAGTATCTTCTTTCTATCGCCATTTTATTAGGTTTATCCAGTGTCATTTATTGGCACTACACAGATGATTTACGTTTTTACGCCTTTATTCAATTTGGTACGTTAGCGGCTATGCCGAGCATCCTGTATTTCAATAAGAGTCGATTTTCGCATCGCCATTATCTGCTGTATGGATTACTTTTCTACATTCTAGCCAAAGTTTTTGAACTCAATGATAAATTTATCTTTGAGATAAGCGGACAGTTATTCAGTGGCCATACTGCCAAACATCTGTTTGCGGCAACGGCGACCTATTGTGTTTATCTGATGTTAAAAAAACGACATCCTGTTCAATAGTAACTATTTAGCCCCTCCAAAAAACCGGTAATTTTTCTAAAAAAAGTAGAGTAAATCATTGATGATCCGCCATCAGATTACAAAAAACAGGCTATCAATTTAAGCCGGGACAGTGCTTGTGTAGGATATGCACGCATACCACTGCCTGAATGATTACGCTCAATAAGCTACAAAATTTCTTTTATTGCCCGCGCCAACAGCTTGTCAAGATAAATACAAGCGCTGGAATGGGTGATACTGTCAGTACTCCAGATTTGTTTCACCCCGGACTGCA
>CAYYSO010000049.1:0-15028 GCA_964474415.1 uncultured Methylomarinum sp.
TCGAACGACTTGTTATTTGGTCATGGCTATGACCTTTAATAAGTCGGTCGAGCGGGAATGCTCAACTCAGTGTTATTTGGTCATTGTCTCGCTTGACCAAATAACACTGAGTTGAGCAGAATTTTTCTTGATTTTCGCGTTCGCCGCTTTTTGTGCGGCGTGCGTGAAAATCAAGAAAAATTTCTGCTCGAACGACTTGTTATTTGGTCATGGCTATGACCTTTAATAAGTCGGTCGAGCGGGAATGCTCAACTCAGTGTTATTTGGTCATTATCTCGCTTGACCAAATAACAAGTTATTATCCCGATCAAGATAACATTAAAAAACGCATGTTATCCCGCTTATAATTATCCTAAAACCCCGCTTTGAATAACCGTTTCCTTTCAAAGATCTTTCACTGCCTCCAAGGCTTCTTCATAATTCGGCTCGTCGGCAATTTCGCTGACCAGTTCTGTATATATTACGTTATCATCTTCATTGATTACTACAACCGCGCGCGCGGTCAATCCGGCCAGAATACTGTCGGTCAATTCAACGCCGTAGTCTTGAGCAAAACTGGAACGAAAAGTCGACAACGGAATGACATCTTTAAGACCTTCGGATTCACAAAAACGACCCTGAGCAAAAGGCAGGTCGGCAGAGACCACCAAGACGACTGTATTTTCCAGACTGGATGCCTTTTCATTAAATTTACGGGTTGATGCCTGACAAGTTGGGGTATCCAGGCTCGGAACGATGTTCAATACTTTCTTTTTACCGGCATAGTTAGCTAAAGTTTCATCCTTAAGCCGATTACTGACCAGTTTAAAATCCGGCGCTTTTGCCCCGACCTCCGGTAAATCGCCTGATGTATGAATGGGCTTACCCTGGAAAGTAATGGTTGCCATGCTGTTTTTCCTCTCTGGTCTATGGAAATGTGTGCAATACACACTCTACTTCGTTTTTTTTCTTTTACTAAAACCGATCAGTCTTTTGCGTCTTTTTATCTGGTATTCCGTTAACTTGTTTTTCTGCCCTTGAAACGGATTTTCCGGGGATTTGAAAATTAATTTTACCGGCGTCCCTTTCAAGCCCAACTGTTCGCGGTAATAATTCATTAAATAGCGTCGGTAAGAATCCGGCAACTTATCAGTCTGTACACCGTGAATAACGACAACCGGTGGATTACGACCGCCCTGATGAGCATATTTCAATTTAATTCTTCGACCTCTTACCAGCGGCGGCTGGTGCCCTTCTATGGCGTCTTTGAGAATTCGAGTTAGTACCGGTGTGGACATATCGATCATGGCAGCATCGTACAACTCATGCACCACGTCAAACAGCTTACCTACGCCACTGCCGTGCAGCGCTGAAATAGGATGTTTTTCCGCAAAGCTCAGAAATGGCAATTTGATCTCTATCTGCTTTTTAATCAGCTCTTTTTGTTCGGGAGCAATACCATCCCATTTATTCAAGCCGATAATCAGTGCTCTACCGGCTTCCAGTACCAGGCCCAATAAATGTGCATCTTGTTCCGTCACCCCTTCCCGTGCATCAATCAAATAAATAACGACATTGGCTTTTTCAATCGCTTGCAACGATTTAATGATACTGAACTTTTCAATAGCCAAAGACACCTTGGCTCGACGACGCATACCGGCTGTATCTATCAGAGTAAATTTCTGATTATTACGTTCAAAGGGGATATAAATACTGTCCCGAGTTGTGCCTGCTTTATCAAACACAACGACCCGCTCTTCTCCGAGCAATCGATTCACCAAAGTGGATTTACCTACATTCGGGCGTCCGACTATGGCAATGCCGATACCTTGCTCCGGCTCTTCCTGTTCCTCATCAGGCGGCAAAAGTTCATCAATCCGCATTAATAACTCTTTGATGCCACGGCCATGTGAGGCGGCAATTTGTACTGGCTCACCCAACGCTAAGGAATAAAAATCCACAACCGCAATATCAGCATTTATGCCGTCTATTTTATTGGTCACCAGTACCACTGGTTTATCCAGTTTCCGTAATGAATCTGCAATAATCTGGTCAGATACATTCATACCCGCCCGGGCATCGACCAGAAAAAATACGATATCCGCTTCTTGCAGTGCTATTTCCACCTGTTTTTTGGAAAAACTGTCGATACCATCACTGCCCTCGACTATACCGCCGGTATCAACGACCAGACAATCCCGTTGACCTCTTTTTACCCGTCCATACTGCCGGTCACGGGTCAAACCGGGATAATTGGCAACAAGAGCCTCCCGGCTGCGGGTTAAATAATTAAATAGAGTGGATTTACCTACATTAGGCCGTCCCACCAAAGCAATGACTGGTAACATTATTTTAATTTGACCTTATAGGCAGCTAAAGTGCCGTCTTTTGCATATATATAAACAGTATTATCAACAACTACTGGCCTGGCTTCTACAGCTGAACCTGAAACCTGCTTACGTCCCAACTGCCTGCCATCACTGCCGGCCAGCCAGTGCACATAGCCGGCAAAGTCTCCGGTTACCACGAATTCATCATAAGCTACTGGCGCAGTCAGTTTTCTGTTGCGCAGTTCATCCTGTTTCCACAATGAGGCACCGTTACGCTGATCCAGTTGCCATACATCACTGCGACTGTCACTAATATATAAATAGCGCCAGTCATAGCTCATACCGGAAGTCGATGATACATCTTCGTTTCGCCACAGCACATCGCCATCAATCTCCAATACAGCCGAGGTTCCCCCCTGATAACCGGCAATAAAAATAACGCCGTCTGTCTCTATCGGATCAACATCCAGATCGACCAGACGTTCTACTTCCGAACGTCCACTAGGTATAGCAATACTGGTTTCCCAGATGACCTTTCCGTCAACCAGTCTCAATGCCATTAATTTACCGTTGGCATAGCCGGCAATCACATTATCCTCAACAATAATCGGCGAACTGGTGCCGCGTATACTTAAAGTCGGCACATTACGTTCAAATTGCCATAACTGGCTACCGTCCTTTTCGCTGAGTGCAATCACTTTGCCGTCAATGGTTCGTACTATCACAATTCCTTTGGCAATGACTGGAACAGCCAGCACCTCACTAGATACCAGTGCACTCCACTTTTGTTCGCCGGTTTCGATATTAAAGGCCACAATTTCCGCATGGCTGGTGCCCATAATCGCGCTATCAATACCTGTTCCAGGTCCGGCTGAAAAAGCATAATCAGTTTGTCTGTCCCACAGCAAGTCGCCTGTTTTTAAATCCCTGGCTTCAATTAATCCTTCTCTGTCTGCCACCAATACTTTGCCATAACTGACAGCAGCGACCAGTTTTAAATACTGTTCATCCGTTGCAACACCAACCTTCTCCTTCCAGAGTGTTTCAATTTCAATCTCCGGCTGGTATTCGATCAACTTATTTGGCGGTTCGGTATTATCCTCTCCTCCCATAAAATAACTGGTCGCACCTGTTACCAGTTTTTTGCCTTCATTAACTGCAGCACAACCACTCAACAGCGAAAAACACACAAACAACAATGGAATAATGGATAGTTTATTTATCTTGATTATTTTTTGCATGATGGAACCGTACGGAATAGAGACGCGATTATTCGCGTCTCCACCCACTGCATTAAGGAATGTAAATTTTTTAGTTGTCGGTATAACTGTGGCTACCGATAACATATGCTTTTCCGGCAACAGAAATAAAACACTTATTCCGTTAACCTGATAATGCCCCCTTTATTGAACTGGTTTTTCTACAATCTCTGCAGCAGTAATATCATCCATCTTGAATTGTAATAATGGTGACCGCTGACCGGCTCTTAATGCGCTTTGATAGGCGGTTCGCGCCTCACCCAAACGACCTAACGCCACATATAAATCGCCTTTCAATTCATCGTAACTGGCATTAAACCCTTCGGAAGTCGATGCATCAGCTTCAGCTATCAACTGTAAACCTTTCTCATATTCTGCGGTTGCCAACATTAATCTGACCAAGCGGACTCTGGCAACATTTTGGATTTCAACGTCATCAGTTTTCTGTATTGATTGCTGCAAAATTGATTTTGCCGCCTCAAGATCACCTAGTTGTACTTTTGTTTTTGCCAATAGCAAAGCGGCAAAATCTGCATACGCAGTTGAAGCGTATTGATCCATCAAGCGCCGTGCGATTTTTTCCACTGAATCATGCTTACTGGCTGTCTCGCTGTTCAACAACTGTTCGTAAAGCGCTGATGCCTGATTAGCTTTATCCTGTTGATAACTCTGCCAGAAATTCCAGGCACCAACCAGCACTAATGCCATGATCACACCGGCAATCGTTGAAGTACCATTCGCTTTCCACCAGCGTTTTAATGCTTCGACCTGCTCTTCTTCTGTTTCGTATATTTCCACTGTAATGCTCTTTTACTTTATCGTTGTTAAATTTTGTCGGGGTGCCTCCCCCCCCCTCATTCCGCCGCTGGAAAGGCGCCATGCTTAGCACATCCATATGCCTCACTGCCATTTGCCATTAAGTTAAAAATATGCGGGTCGATTGTAGGTGCGAATTCATTCGCATTGTGCGGATAAATCCGCACCTACAACCAACGTTAAATTTAACAAAAAGACTTAACTTGATGACAGTGGTCATTGTGCCAGCAAATTTATTCTGTCGTTCGCTTCTGCCACTCTTGTAAAATCTGCACCAATTCCGGCAAACTCATATGTCTCTGTTGTTCCCCGCTTCTCAAGGGCTTAAGACTAACGTCTCCACGTGCCGCTTCGTCTTCGCCGATGATAACAGCATATTCAGCGCCGCTTTTATCGGCCTTTTTAAATTGCCCCTTAAAACTTCCACTTCCACAATGAAGCTGCACTTTCAAATTCGGAACATCATTTCTCAATTGCTCTGCTATCCGCATGGCGGCTCTTTCAGCCTCTGCGCCAACCCGAATCAGGTAAACATCGACTACAGGGTCAACAACAAAATCTTCCTGTAATTCCACCAGTGAAAGCAGTCTTTCCATACCCAAGGCAAAACCAACAGCATAATTATCCCTACCGCCCAATTGTACAATCAGCCCGTCGTAACGTCCGCCGGCACACACAGTTCCTTGCGCACCCAGTTCATCCGTCACCCATTCAAAAACGGTTTTGCCGTAATAATCCAGACCGCGCACCAGTCGGCTATTCAAAACATATTCAATAGCCAAATCATCCAGTACATCAGTTAATGCTTTAAAGTGTTCGCGGCTGTCTTCACCCAGATAATCCATCAACTCCGGCGCTTCTTCAATCAATTGCTTCATCGCCGGGTTTTTACTGTCGAGAATTCTGAGAGGATTGCTTTCCAGTCTGTGTAAACTGTCTTCATCCAAACAATCCAGATGCGCTTTAAAATATGTGACCAGCTTTTCCCGATAAACAGCTCGCTCTTCAGTCGTTCCCAATGAATTTAGCTGTAATATGAGCTTGTCACGAATACCCAGTTTTTTCCATAAACGGTGGCTCAATAAAATAATTTCGGCATCAATATCAGCATCTGCCATGCCATATGTTTCCACCCCCAACTGATAAAATTGGCGATAACGTCCTTTTTGCGGGCGTTCATGCCTGAACATGGGGCCGTAGTACCAAAGCCTGTGCACTTGATTGTGTAACAACCCATGCTCCAGACAGGCTCTTAAACAACCTGCCGTTCCTTCCGGTCTGAGCGTCAGAGAATCACCGTTTCTGTCATCAAAGGTGTACATTTCCTTTTCAACAATATCCGTGACTTCACCGATTGAGCGTTTAAACAGTTCGGTTTTCTCCACAATGGGCAATCGAACTTCTTGATAGCCATAACAATCAAGAACTTCTCTGATAATTTTCTCAACTTTGTGCCAACGAGGTGATTGTTCAGGCAGAATATCATGCATTCCCCTGATAGCTTGAATGACTTGCTGTTTTTTTGCCATTTAGGTGTTTGTATTCTTTAATGGAAACGACTTAACGATTAATCGCTGTTCTGACTTGTTGTGCCTGTTTAGACGCCGGAAACAATACTAATAATTGCTGCCGGTACTGTTCGGCCAAAGTTTTGTTGCCTAAAGCCCGTTCAGTCTGAAACCCTACCCACAATGTCTCAGCAGTATGTTTTGCAACGGCAAGATAGCGCTCCAGAAATGCTCTGGCTGACATATAATTTCTGTTTTGATAACTGATTTTTTGCATTTCAAGCAATGCTGGCGAATAACTGGCATTTTCTTGCAAAGCTTTTCGAAAAGCTTGTTCAGCTTTCTTTTGCTCGCCCTGTTCTAAATCACACAGGCCAATATTGGTCAGTGCAAACCATTTTCGATTATTCAGCGGCATTGCCACTGCCTGCTGCAACAATGCAGTACCTTCTTGATAATTGCCAGTTGTACAGAGAAATCGTCCATAATTATTTTTAATACTGGCATTTTCCGGACTTAGATCCATTGCCTTTTCAAAATGATGTCGAGCGGCCTCATTCTGTTGTATCCTTTCATTCAGCACAGCAAGCATATTATGGATGTCCGCATTATTGGAATCCAATTGGATTGCCCTTTCCAGTTTTTCCTTGGCAACGTCAAGCATCCCCATCTCCAGATAACGCGCGCCCAATTCCAGGTTCAAAACAGCTTTCTCTTTGCTGCTCATGGAACTATTCGAAGTTGTTGCGCAAGCTGCCAATATCAGGCACAATCCAAAAACCAATAATCTGGACAACATATTCAAACCCTTGCCCGTTGTAACTTCAAATGCCTTCGGCTCTTGTCTTTGACCTGCCCTACCAACTGCCCACAAGCTGCATCAATATCATTGCCGCGGGTTTTACGGATTGTGGTAACAATACCGGCATTATGCAAAATATCCCGAAAACGTAAAATAGTTTGCGGCGCCGAGCAACGGTATGATGATTGAGGAAATGGATTAAATGGAATCAGATTCACTTTGGCAGGTACATGACTTAATATTTTAATTAATGCTTTTGCATCCAGCACGGAGTCATTAATGCCATCCAGCATTACATATTCAAAAGTGATATGCTTTCTAGGGCCTTGTTTTGCGTATTCACGGCACGCTGCCATCAATTCATTTATTGGATATTTCTGATTAACCGGCACTAATTCATCACGCAATTGATCATTTGCGGCGTGCAATGATACCGCCATACTGACATCACACTGCTCATTTAATCTGTGCATGGCCGGCACAATACCTGAGGTACTGACTGTCACACGACGTTTTGACAGGCCATAGCAAAAATCATCCATCATCAGATTCATTGCGGCGACTACATTATCAAAATTCAGTAAAGGCTCGCCCATACCCATCATCACCACATTGGTGATTTTTTGATCAGTGCCTAAACGTTTTTGCGCCACATACAGTTGACCAATAATTTCCGAAACTAATAAATTACGGTTAAAGCCTTGTTGCGCAGTAGAACAAAAAGTACAGGCCAGGGCGCAACCCACTTGTGACGATACACACAGCGTACCGCGATTGACTTCTGGAATGAACACGGTTTCCACCCGATTTCCGCAACTCATTTGTACAGCCCATTTACAAGTGCCGTCAGATGCTTTTTGCTCAACAATAATCTCCGGTGCCTTAATGCAACAGTGTTCATTCAGATAAGCACGCAAAGACTTGCTCAGGTTGGTCATTTGATCGAAATCATCTATCCCTTCCTGATAAATCCATTTCAGCAACTGGGTTGCCCGAAACGGTTTTTCTCCCAAATCGACAAAAAAAGCCTTCAGACCTTTTCTGTCGAAATCGAGGAGATTGGTTTTTTCGAGGTTAACGGATACGCTCACAAAGTTCATCTTCTGAGAAAAAGTAAGCGATTTCTTCTTTAGCCGTTTCCTGAGCATCAGAACCATGCACCGCATTTTCATCAATGCTTTCTGCAAAATCTGCACGGATCGTACCCTGAGCTGCCTCAGCAGGATTAGTCGCTCCCATGAGTTCACGGTTTTTCAGTACTGCATTTTCTCCTTCCAAAACCTGAACAACGACAGGACCGGAAATCATAAAAGACACCAGATCATTGAAAAAAGGACGTTCTTTATGAACCGCATAAAAGCCTTCCGCCTGCTCTTTAGTCAATTGCAACATTTTTGCTGCAACAATTCTTAAACCGTTTTTTTCAAAGCGGCTGACAATTTCACCAATAACATTTTTGGCGACTGCATCAGGTTTAATAATTGAGAACGTACGTTCAATTGCCATTTTTTTTCAAACTCCAGTTTGTTTAATATAAAAGTAAAATAGTTCGCTATTGTAACGAACAAGCTTTTCAACCAATTTTTCTCGAAAAGCACCGACAAGTTCACAACAAAATATTGCTGATTGAACCCGCTTTCGCCTAATTTATTAAGGCATATTGTCTATCTCGGCCCCTTCTTTTTCCGGTATCATCAAGTCCTCTTTGCTGATACCCAGGGCCAAAACCACAGGGCTGGCAACATAAATCGAGGAATATGTACCTATACCCACACCAATTAACAATGCCAGAGAGAAATTATGAATAATCTCTCCACCCAATAATGCCAACGCAACCAGCACTAATACCGTTGTTAAAGAGGTCATCAGCGTCCTGCTTAAAGTTTGATTCAGCGATATATTCATAATATTTTCCGCCGCATCCTTTCTCAATTTGCGGAAGTTTTCCCGAATCCTGTCATAGACAACGATTGTGTCATTCAAAGAATAGCCAATAACCGCCAATATTGCCGCCAGTACAGTCAAATCAAATTCCATTACAAATACGGAAAAAAAGCCCAGCGTAATAATAACATCATGAACCAAAGCAACGACCGAACCTAAAGCGAACTTGTACTCAAATCGCCAGGCAACATAAATAAGAATACCAAACATGGAATACAATAATGCCAAGCCGCCGTCTTCAACCAATTCGTCACCCACCTGGGGACCGACAAACTCAACCCGGCGTAATTCGGCAGGATCAGCGGCATTTTTATTCACCGCAGCCAGTACTTTATTACTTAATTCGGCATCACTCAGATTTTTATCAGGTTTAATACGAATCAGTACATCTTTAGTGGTACCAAAATTCTGTACCGTCGCATCGACAAAACCCGCTTCATCCAATGCAGCTCTTAGCTTTCCCAGATCAGCAGCCTGTTTATAACCTACTTCAACCAATGTGCCGCCGGTAAAATCAATTCCCAGTTTCAAGCCATTAATTGCCAAGGATGCAATCGAAACAATAATGAGCAGACTGGAAAAAATCAGCGCCAGTTTACGCTTACCTAAAAAATCAATATCTTGTTTAAACATTTTTTATTCGTCTATTGGTCGTTAAATTGATAGCTTTTCCACACGACGACTGCCGTAAAACCAGTTAATCAACATTCGGGTTCCCATAATTGCCGTAAACATGGATGTCAAAATACCTAATGACAAAGTGACGGCAAAGCCCTTAACAGGACCGGAACCGAATCCAAATAACACCAGCGCCACTAGCAAAGTAGTGATATTGGCATCCAGGATAGTAACAAAAGCTTTCTCATAACCAATAAAAATGCTGGACTGAGGGCTGTTACCATTACGGATTTCCTCTTTGATTCTCTCAAATATCAGCACATTGGCATCAACAGCCATACCAATTGTCAAGACGATACCAGCA
Source organism: uncultured Methylomarinum sp. (assembly GCA_964474415.1). Classification (GTDB taxonomy): domain Bacteria; phylum Pseudomonadota; class Gammaproteobacteria; order Methylococcales; family Methylomonadaceae; genus Methylomarinum. The sequence goes on from CAYYSO010000049.1 coordinate 9,621, forward strand.
ATACCCGGCAAGGTCAGTGTTGCTTGCAACATAGACAATAATGCTACAATCAACACCAGGTTAAAAGCCAGCGCCATATTAGCAACCAGCCCGAAAACCTTATAGTAAACGGCCATAAATATCAGCACCAGTACAAAACCGACAACCACTGACATCATCCCTTTATCAATATTGTCCTGTCCCAGGCTGGGACCAACTGTCCGTTCTTCTACTATGTCAACCGGAGCCGCCAAAGCCCCCGCTCTTAATAATAGCGCCAGATTTCGCGCTTCCCGGGTACTATCCAAACCGGTGGTCTGAAACCGTTTACTGAACGCGTCACGAATAGTGGCAACACTAATGACTTTTTCCACTTTCTCCTTGCGCCGAACTTTCTGACCGTTTACGGTATGTGTTTCGTTCTTGTATTCGATAAACACCACTGCCATCGGCTTGCCGATATTAGCTTGTGTCATCTTCCCCATCTTTTTGGCGCCAACCCCATTCAAAGTAATAAATACAGCCGCCGAACCGTTCTGATCCAAACCTGATGAGGCATCGACAATCTGATTCCCGGTTACGATAACACGACGCTTCAGCAGTATAGGCTTACCATCTTTTTCATAATACAACCGACTTCCGACAGGCAGCCGCCCCCTCACTGCTTTTTGCACATCATGTTCCACATCGACCAAACGATATTCCAGAGTAGCTGTGGTGCCAAGAATCTCTTTGGCCCGGGTAGTATCCTGAACACCAGGTAACTGTACCACGATACGATTATCGCCCTGTTGTTGAATCACCGGCTCGGCAACACCAATTTCGTTAACCCGGTTGCGCAATGTTGTCATGTTTTGAGCCAGAGCGAATTTTTTGATTTCCCTTTGCTCTTTCTCGGAAACGGTAGCAGTAAACCCAAAACCTTCCTTCGCTTCGGTTATATTGAGATTGCGAAAATCCTTATTCATCACTTCCAGAGCGGCATTTTTGTCTGCCGCCGTTCTAAGCACAATCTTTATCGCAGCACCTTCTTTCGAAACCGACCGATAACGCACTTTGGCAGCTCGGAAGGCCGCTCTAATATCACTGTAATAACGCTCTTCGGCCTGTTTGATGGCAGCATTCATATCCACTTCCAGCAGAAAATGAACCCCACCCCGCAAATCCAACCCCAGATACATAGGTTCAGCGTCCATTGCTCTTAACCATTCAGGGGTAGCCGGCGCCAAATTCAAGGCGACTGTGGCATTACGCCCCATTTTGTCTCTTAGTATATCCGCCGCTTTTAACTGATCATCGGTATTGTTGAAACGCATCAGAATGCGTCCATCGGCAAACTCAAACGATTTGACAGTCAAGCCAACGCTTTTAATAATTTTCTCGGCATTATCAGCCTGCCGCTGTTCCAACAAGGTTGCTGTAGAAGATGATATTTGTACAGAAGGATCGTGACCAAAGAGGTTTGGTAACGCATAAACAATTCCGACCAACAGAACGACCAGAATCAGTAAATTTTTCCAAATAGGGAACCGGTTTTGCATTTTTTTTCCATCAATAAAACAAACAAACCCCAATCAGCTGATTGGATCATCTGCAATTACACACGAGCGCTATCCATTAAGGATCGAGATTAAAATAACTTCTGCCTTTTGGCATAGAATTTTGTTCCTATTCAACGACTGCAGACACCGACATATTGCTCCTGTATCCCGGTGTGTCTTTCTTGATTCTGATAATAGCCACATCAACCACTTCCGGGAATCATGCGGGTATTACCTGCTCAAACCACTGTTTACCGCATTCTGGCAGCACCCTGAACGGCAGGCAAAAGAACAAGTCGGCAGTCAAAGTTATTTTGAGTACGTTCCTAAGATTTAGATTTTTTATTTAATGCTTTATAAGTACCCTTAGGCATCATATTGGCAATAGCATGACGCTGAACCTGAATAAAACTGTTATCACTGACTTCAATTTTGACAAAATTATCATCCAGATCAGCTACCTTTCCTAAAATTCCACCACTGGTTACTACTTCTGCACCTTTTTGCAACGCAGCCAGCATTTGTTTTTGTTCTTTGTTGCGCTTGGATTGAGGACGAATAAACAAAAAATAGAAAAAGATCAAAATGCCCAATGGAAACAACATACCTTCAAAACCCGGTTGTTGAAATGCCGGTTCGGCAGCTGCAGCTGCATCAGAGATAAAAAAACTCATTGTAATCCTCAAGTGTTATCGTTATAAATTTCTAGTGTGCCGGAAAACCGGTAAAAATTATCCATTATGCCACAACCGGAACAGTTTTTCCTCGTTGCTGATAAAACGTCTTGACAAAATCTTGCAGTTGCCCGGATGCGATCGCGTCACGCAAGCCTTGCATCAATTCTAAATAATAATAAAGATTGTGAATGGTATTCAACCTGGGCCCCAACATTTCCCGGCACTTATCCAAATGACGCAGATAAGACCGTGAATAATTGCGACAGGTATAACATCTGCATTCTTCATCCAAAGGCCCGGTATCAAACTGATAACGACTGTTTCTGATTTTAATCACGCCATACCGGGTAAACAAATGCCCATTCCGGGCATTACGCGTTGGCATGACGCAATCAAACATATCAATACCACGCCTGACCCCCTCAACTAAATCCTCTGGCGTACCGACTCCCATCAAGTAGCGCGGCTTATCAACCGGCATTTTTGGATGCACCACATCCAACGTAGCCAACATCTCCTCTTTGGGCTCCCCCACTGATAAGCCGCCAATGGCATAACCGTCAAAACCAATATCCACCAGACCAGCAATTGATTCCTGCCGTAAATGCTCATACATACCACCCTGTACAATACCAAACAAAGCCGAAATATTATCTGCATGAGCTTTTTTACTGCGCTCCGCCCAGCGCAATGACAAACTCATCGAATCCGCTGCCTCCTGCACTGTCGCAGGATACGGCGTACATTCATCAAAAATCATGACAATATCAGAACCCAAATCTCGTTGTACCTGCATGGATTCTTCCGGACCCATAAAAATAGCACTGCCATTAACAGGTGATTTAAAAGTAACGCCCTGTTCGGTAATTTTCCTTAACTCATCCAGGCTAAATACCTGAAAACCACCGGAATCGGTCAGAATCGGCTTATCCCACTGCATAAAATCATGTAACCCTCCATGTGCTTTCATCACATCCATTCCAGGACGTAACATCAGATGAAAGGTATTTCCTAAAATAATTTGAGCGCCAATGTCAGTTAATTCATCCGGAGCCATCGACTTGACTGACCCGTAAGTTCCTACCGGCATAAAAATCGGCGTCTCTACCACGCCACGGTCAAATGTCAACCGTCCCCGACGCGCATGGCCGTCAGTATTCAGTAACTCAAATTGCATAGAAACCCAGGAAGACAATATCCAAATCGTTATCAAAAAGCACGGTATTATATCAGGAACCGCTCCTGATGAAGATCAAGTTAACTGTACCCGGTACAGCAATACTAATAGAAGGCAATTTAGCCACCTTTCTCAAAGCCTCCACACCTTCAACTAAATTATAATTTCCCAAATTTAATATAACCGGCTTTACAGTCGATACCAGCAATTTGTTACCAGCCAGCATAACAGCCTGTAATTGTGCTTTTAATACCGTTTTCCTGCCATGCAAAGCTAGCGTAATATCTCCATTTTGCACTAAAACACTCCCCACGGTTAAAGCATCAAGCGCATTAACATCAATTTTTGCCGTAATAGTTGCATTCGGATAGATAGCCGTTTCGAACAGCATTTTTCTCATCCGCTCATTACGTATTGGTATCAATGTTTCAACACCATCCAGAGCAATGGTGATTTTCACATGCCCCTCATTATCAATATTACCCGTGAAATCCTTGAATGAATGGACCTCTGCTACGTTTGATTTTTTTACTGAAACAAAATATATCTCCGACTCTTGGTTACTTAAAACCCAGTTTGCATTTACTACGGACGAAAACGATAATATACAAATGTATAGAATAATTTTCATTAGCTGTACAGTATTCATAGCTTTTCTCCAATCCCCTTCTTTTACAAAATACATGACTGTTTGGGGTCTCGTAACAGTCAGCGGTGTTAATAGCCCTTATATACACTTTTAATAGTCATTAATATGAACTACTATCAATCCGGTTTAACATCATATACTGATTACGTTATGCTTACACTTACGGCAATTATTTCTTTTCCTGCATATAGAGGATTGAAATATCTTTAGCCAATGCAAATCATTACAATAATAAAGAGGCTCCAATATGGCAAAGAATATTCTAGATCAAATACTTAGTCTAACAGGCATAAAATCACCCGATGCAAATGGACATTATGATCCCTCTGTTTACAGGAATGAACCAAGTCCAGAAAAAAAAACCAGTGAACTTACCGGTGTCGAAAAACATCTGCAGAAAAAAAATGCTGCCACGGCAGGATCAACCACTGAAGCGACCGGAGTCGCAAAATACCTGGCACAAAAACAGCAGCAAAATCAAAAGAAATCTGAATCAGAATCATCGGACCTAACCGGCGTTGCAAAATATCTGGCACAAAAACAACAGAAAGAACAGGAAAAAGCGGAAGCAGAAGCAACTGCTCTGGCAAATATGACCGGTGTTGCAAGATACCTTGCTAAATTAGAGACCGATAATAAAACAACACCAAGCAAAACAGCAGCAGTAAAAAAAGAAAACACTGCAACATTAACCGGTGTAGATAAATATCTTGCCAAACAAAAAACAACACCTCCCGTCATACAACAGCCGAAAGTTCTTGAAGAAACACCTGAAAAACCAATGCCCACACCGGAAGCCAAAGTATTAGAAAAACAACCAGTCGTTGAAAAAAAGAAAGAAACTCAAGAAGAAAAAACCATAGAACCTGAACCTGCCGATACCACAATAGCAAAAGCAACAAACAAATTAATTAACGTTGCCGCCAATGCTTCACAATGTCAGGCAGCGACATTAAAAGGCACCCGGTGCCGACGTAAAACTAATTTGGATGTAATAGAAAAAACTATTAACAAACAAAAATACAAATTTGCCGCCTGCAGTCAACATGTCAACAGTGATTTCATTCCGTTTTCAGAGTTTTTGCAAAAAGATTAAGCTATGGATCGTGAATAAAATTTGTGTGCAACAGGCGCATAGCAAAAAGCTATGTTTCTGTTGCGACAAAGCCTACACTTATCCAAATCTGATATCGATAGTATATTCTGCTTTATTCATATAGAATGACCTAAGCCTGATTACATACATCGATGACCAACTCTTCTTCACACAGTGAAAAAAACAAAAGGGTCATAAAAGCTACCGCGTCCTGCTCACACCTGAAACACAGCAGTGTGCGGCAAACTACCGTATCCTGCTATCGCTAAGTACCTCCATCCCTGTAGAC
>CAYYSO010000050.1:0-14833 GCA_964474415.1 uncultured Methylomarinum sp.
GAAGGCGTTTTTCTTTTTCCACCAGATTAATGCGAATATCGCCGACATAACTGCCTTGACGCAAATAATAATGCCTGACCAGGCCGTTAAAGTCCATTGGTGACGCCAGCCCGACATAGCTTTCATAGTCGGTCACTTCATTAACCGTGGCTAAATAGCGACCCAAGGCAGCAGCAACATTATCCGTTTCTTCCAGTGTTGAGCCTCGCGGCATGTCAATGATTAGCTGCAATTCATTTTTGTTATCGAAAGGCAGCAGTTTTAATGGAACTACACGCGTGACAGCAAGCATTGCAGCAGCAATAAAAGCAATAAAAACCGCCAATAAAAACCAGCGGGATCGTGCCGGAGTGACAATAATCGGCGCCAGAATGGATTTGTAAAGCTTATATACAAAGGTGTTTTTCAGCACAAAGGGTTTGTCATGACCTTTACCGTAATCTTTTTTCAGTAGCCGATAACTGGCCCAGGGGGTAACAGTGAAGGCAATAATTAATGATAACAACATGGCGACAGGTACGTTGAAGGCCATGGGCGCCATGTAGGGACCCATCATACCGGTAATAAAAAACATCGGTAGAAAAGACAGGATAACGGCAAAGGTTGCCAGAATAGTCGGTGGTCTGACTTCATCCACGGCTGTTAACAAGGCGCGTAAAGGCGGCTCTTTACGCATTTTATAATGACGGTGGATGTTTTCCACGTCAACGATAGGATCGTCAACCAGAAGGCCCAGCGATAAAATCAAGGCAAACAAGGTGACCCGGTTAATGGTATAGCCAAAAATCAGGTCGCAAAGCAGAGCGATGGCAAATGTCATCGGTACGGCAATGGAAACAATAAAGGATTCTTTCAAACCTAGTGTCAGTGACAACAGTACAATGATGGTGATGACAGCTATTCCCAGATGTTCAACCAATTCGTTGACTTTGTGGTCCGCATTTTTACCATAATTCCGACTGACTGTTAACAGCACATCGTCGGGGATTAAGGTACCGCGTAACTGTTCTGTCAAAGCCAGCACCTGTTCGGCGACATTGACGGCATTACTGCCTTTGCGTTTGGCAATGGCAATGGTGACCATGGCGCGTTCTTTGCCGGTTTCCGGTTGATTGCCGACAGCGCTGCCAATGGTATGCATGTGTTCAACAGCCGGGCCAAATCCGATGCGGGTATAGTGCTGAGTATCTTCCGCTCCATCGATGATTCTGGCTATATCTCTCAGGTAAACAAGGCGACCATTGACACTTTTGATAACGGTGGAACCCACTTCTTCCGGGGTTTTAAAATGCGGCCCGGCTTCCAGCAGTATTTGTTGATTGCCACGATCAAAAGCGCCGGCCTGAACATTGATATTACTACTGAGCAATGCCTGTTTCAGTTCCAGCAAGGTGACACCACGGGAAGCCAGTTTTAGCGGATCCGGATAAACCGAAATGCGTCTGGCAGCGCCACCTACCACCCAGCTGTTGCCGACATTTTCAACGCCGCGCAGACGCTCAATTAACTCATCAGCAATACGACGTATCGCCATTGAGTCATAAACTGCATTCTGCGGTGATAAGGTGAGCATGACTATGGGGACATCGTCAATTTCAACGGGTTTGATCAGCCAGTTGGTTACCCCGGGAGGGATAATATCCTGATTAGCCTGAAGTTTATCCCGGGTCTTGATTAAGCTGGCTTCCAGATCTTCGCCAACAAAATAGCGTACAGTGACCAGCGATTCTCCAGGTCTTGAGGCGGAATACACATATTCGACCCCCTCTATCTGGCTAAGCAACGCTTCAAGCGGGGTGGTCACCAGCATTTCAATTTCCTCACTGGAGGCACCGGGATATTGCACAAATACATCCATTACCGGTACTACAATTTGAGGATCTTCTTCGCGCGGTGTTAACAGCAGCGCCGCAGCTCCAGCCAGTAGCGCTATAATTAAAAATAGCGGTGATAATTGCGAGGTGGTGAACAGTCTGACAATCTTGATGGTCAGGCTGTCCTGTTGATTGGTGTTGCTGTTACTCATTGTTTAAACCGCTGTTGATCAGGATGGTTTCACCATCACGCAAACCGGATAATACTTCGACTTTGTTACCTTTTTGTTTGCCGGTACGGATATGGCGATTGTAGACTTGATTTCCATCTACGATTTTGACAGCTTCCAGTTGGCCGTAATGTAAAACGGCAGAAACAGGAATCAACAGGACATTCTGATGGTCTTCACAGCTTTGCTCCAACCAGCCAAACAGCCCCGGGACCAGGCCGTTAGATGAGGGTAGGGCGGCTTTCACCAGTTGTGTTCGGGTCAGTGAATCAATTTCCGGTACAATTTCATCAATTTTTCCATGAATTGTCCGCTTTAGTGCGTCAATGCGGATATTAACTTTCATGTCCAGAGTAATGCGTTTGGCGCAATGGGTGGGAATAGCCGCTTCCAGGCGCAAATCATTTGATTTTTGTAGAATAACAATCGGATCATTGGGCAGCCCCATATCACCCGGTTCTTTCAAGCGTTCGCTGATAATACCGTCAAATGGCGCTTTCAGGATATTTTCTCCCAGGTTAACACTTATTTGTTTGATTGCGCTGCGAGCTCGATTAACAGCGGCTCGTGCTGATTTTGCGCGGGCCACGACAGCATCATAATTCTGCCGGGTGGCGGCGTCTTTGCGGTATAAGTTTTTAATTCTTTTTTCATCGGCAATGGCTTGACTGGCCTGGGCCTGGGCGGCAGTCAGAACAGCGGTTGCTTGCTGATAAGCCGCCTGTAAAGCTTGTTCATCCAGTCGTGCAATGATATCGCCTTGTTTAACGGCGTCACCGACATTGACTGTGACCTCCAGAATTCGAGCATTAAATTTTGGGGCAATTTTCGCCACACTACGCGAACGTAATGTGCCGGGCCATGACATGATGTTGTCTGACAGTTCTTTGCCGATAGTCAGTGTTTTGGCGCCCGGGGGAAGGGGGGATAAATTTTTAGAGGTATTGCCCGGCTGTATTTTTCCACCGCCGCCGATAATTCCCAGTGTATAGAATATAACCATCAATAATGCGGTGATGGACAGAGCGGGGATCAACCACTTATGTTCAGTTATTTTTTGCATTGTTGAGTCCTCATTTCCAGAAACCGATAGCCTGATTGAGTTGAGCTTGAGCACGCAATGCATCGAATTGCGCGGCGATACGACGTGAATGTGCTTTATCACGCGCGACTTCTGCTTCAATATAACGGGTGACAGTCACGATGCCAGCGTTGTGTTGTTCGGTAACCATTCTTAATGCTTCTTCTGCAGCAGTAACGGAGGCAGCTGTTACATCGAGCCTGGCTAACGCTTCTTTTAATCTCAAGTGAGCTGTTTTGACTTCATTTTCAATTTGTAAACGTGTTTGGGTCACCGTTTTTTCAGCCGCAGCAAGCTGATGCATGGCTTTTTTGATTTTCTCGCTGACACGAAAACCGGAAAACAGATCCATTTCCACCATGACACCGGCAGTCACATTATCCTGGCTGGTGTTGAAATCAAGGTTTTTGCTGTCAGAACCGTAACTGACATAGGCATCTGCTTTAGGTAAGTGTGCGCCTTTGGCGGCATTGAGTTTTTTTTGAGCCATTTCAAGACGTTTGTTGACGGCTTTTATCTCGGGTCTTTGATTCATGGCTTGATTAAGCAGGTCAGTAAATTCATAGGTTTGCTTTGATAAGTCCCCATTATTTGAAGGAAGTATGTTGAAAGGTTGGTTAGCGGCTAACCCCAGCAATGTTTTTAAACCGGATCGAGCCAGTTCAATGGCATTGGCCGTCTGGATTTCAACATCTTTGCTTTCTGCCAGTTGTACTTCCAGAGATAGTACGTCCGACTTCAGAGCAGAACCGGCATCATAACGGACACGGCTTTGTTTTAGTTCACTGACAACAGTGGCAATGGATCGTTGGGCCACTTTGTGGGCTTCAACGGCCGCCATAAATCCGTAAAAAGCAGAGCTGACGGCATTAATCAGCTGATTGCGCATGGCCGAACGATCCAGCGTAGCCGCTTCTACACCCAGTTCTGCCGCTTTGCTCAGGTAATAGTCCTGGCCGCCGCGAAACAAGGAAAGATTGGCCGTTACTTCAGGGCGATAATTATCAATACCACCAGGGTGATTAAAATCAGTTCCGGGAGTAAAATTCAAACGCCGTTGAGAAATAACCATGCTAAAAGCGCGTGCCGGATTGTCAGTGTGTTCATAAGACAGGCGAGCTTTGAATTGTGGATAAAAATTTGCCAGTGCTTCACCGAGTTGAGCCTGTGCCTGACCGATCCTGTCCTGCATAATTTGTAGATTAGGGTTGTTAGCCAACGCATAATCAGTTGCCTGTTGCAAAGTGTAATTTTTTGTATCTTCCGCATATAAAGAAGGGGTATTCAGGCATATAACAGAACCCAATAAGACCAAATATTTTGTTTGAATGCGCATGATAGATTGCAAGTTCAAGTATTTTAGAGAATGTTAATATTGTATACTATTAAACGGTTTGTTGTCCTATTAGTACTTTGATCCAATGAAAAAAATCTTTACAACAAAAATAATGATGGTTATGTTTGGACTGTTTTTTTTAGTTTTGCCAGTCACTACTCCGTCGGCTGAAACTGGTAATAAAGGTAAAGCGATCTCCAATGCCTGGGAATTGCCGCCATTAATTCTTAGCGACCTTGAAGGCCGGGAGCATAATCTTTATGACTGGCATGGTAAAGTCATTATGCTCAATTTCTGGGCTACTTGGTGCGGTCCCTGTCAGATTGAAATACCGGACTTTATAAACTACCAGATCAACTATGCTGACCGGGGTTTGCAAATTATCGGTATCGGATTAGATGAGGGGCGTAAATTACGTAATTACGTACGTACTATTGGTATTAATTACCCTATACTCCAAGCCGACCCTGAGTTGCAATATTCATTATTGAAACAGTGGGGGAATCCGTTTGGTGTTTTACCTTTTACAGTGATTATTGGCAAAGACGGTCATTTGATATTTATGCAGCAGGGGGTTTTTAATTCAAAAGCCTTTGACTCTATTGTTAAGCCTTTATTGATTAAATAGTCAGGTTTTTAATTCAGGCTGTGATTTTTTGTAACTTTTCAATAATAAAGTAAAAGAAGAAACCTGTGGCTAATCTCATACACGCTGTAAATGCAGATATTGCAGGAGCAGTGGAACGGTGTGTTACTGTCATTGTAGGCTCTCACCGGTACTCTTGCCTCAAAAGATCTGATGTTAGCCACAGGTTTCCTTCGCTAATAGATAATGAGAGGTTACGATTTTTCATTTATTTATTCATCAGTAAATGAACATAAATAGACGCACAATACCCTACAGCAATAACCGGCAGCCACTTTAAATGGCCGGCAAATGTATACCTGCCTCTTGATTGCCCCATAAGGGCGACGCCGGCGGCAGAACCTATAGCTAATAATGATCCGCCAACCCCTGATGTTAATGTCACCAGTAGCCACTGGGTTAAATCCATCGGAGGCTGCATTTCCAGAACAGAGAACATGACTGGAATGTTATCAATTACAGCTGATAAAACACCAATGAGAATATTAGCCCAAGTATAGCTTAAATTTTGATAAATGGTTTTCGAGGCTAATTCCAGATAACCCAGTTCGGCCAGGCCGCCAATGCAAAAAATAATGCCATAAAAAAATAATAAGGTATCCCACTCTGCATCTTTAATATTGGCAAAAACATCGTAGGCTAAATGTTCCTGGTCACTCATTTTTAACCAGTAGCTTGCCATCATGAGTAAGGCCAGTCCCATCATCATCCCCATAAAAGGCGGGATAAATAAGATTTGTTCGCAAGCAACAGAGATTGCAATAGTTATGAAAAACAACAGTGAGATGACAATGGCACCTTTTTTTAACTGAACCGGTTTTTCTGCTTTTACAACCGGACAGGCTGGTGGAATGAAAAAGCTGAAAACCGTGGCAGGTACGACAAAATTTATCAAAGCCGGTAAGAATAAGTCTAAAAAGCCTGAAAATTCTATTTTTCCTTCTTGCCAGACCATCAGGGTTGTAATATCGCCAAAGGGACTGAATACACCGCCTGCATTGGCGGCAACGACAATATTGATGAAACTCAATTTGATAAAATCGATGTTATTCTTACCGCAAGCCAGGACTACCGCTCCCATTACCATTGCCGTGGTTAAGTTATTGGCAACAGTGGATAGAAAAAAAGCAATGAATCCAGTTAGCCAAAACAGTTGCCGGTAATGAAATCCCCGGAGAATCAGGGAATAACGAATCTTCTCAAACAGGTTGCGTTCAACTAAGGCATTGGTGTAGGTCATGGACACCAGCAGAAATAGCAGTAACTCCCCATAGTCCATGAGTTGATGTTTTATCAGGGTTTCTATTTGCTCTTTATTAAAACCATGATGATAAATGGCCGAATCAGCGACTAATATCCAAATGATGCCCGATGCTAAAATAACTGGTTTCGATTTTCTAATATGGGTCAGTTCTTCTGTGGCAACTAATAAATAGGCAAAAATAAAGAGACCAAGACATATCAAGCCAACGCTTGAATCAGTTTCATGTAAATTTTCCAGCATAAAAAGAAATAAGTCGGATAAATTCTATTATTCTACTCTCATTGCCAAATGAAGGTAATTGGCTGCGCAATTAAAAGTGTATTTTTAGCAAGATGAAAGACATTAGTTTTTATCTTCGATATGAGCGGCCATGTGCCATTGTAAAGGATGTTTTGACATTACTTTTTGTAAATACGTAGTCATTTTTTCAGCAAGGAATTTTTGTCTGACTCTGTCTTTAATAGCAGTAAAGTTTTTGCGTTCGGATGGTTTTCGGTTGATGATAGTTATCAGATGCCAGCCTTTATCTGTTTTTATAATGTCGCTGACTTCATTGTCTTTTAGTTTTTTAATAGCCACCTCAATTTCTTTGCCGGCACTACCTTCAGTTAACCAGCCCATATCACCGGAATGTTGACGACCATAAGGATCAATACTGTATTGCCCGGCCAGTTTAAATAAACTTTCGCCGGCAACAATTCTGGCGCGTATGTCTTCGGCTTGTTTTTTTGTGGCCAGTACAATTTGGCCGATTTGTCTGTGTTCAGGGATATAGCCTATATTTGGGTGTTTCTGAAAGTATTCCAGCAGCGTTTTTTCATTGGGAATCCATTGTTGTTCTTTTTCAGCCAATAATAGGCGAATAACCAGGTTATGAGCATATTCCTGCATTTGTAAGTCAATATTTTCACCTTGTGCAGCGGCGGCATTTGCCATCAATATTAATTTGATCCATTCATTGGTCTTGTCAATGACGCGCTGTTTGTCGAGGATTAACTGATTTTTTTCAGTGAGTAAATCGCCGTATTTAATTGTGAGGCCATTACCTTGTGCCAGTATTGTCCCGGTAGCGGGTGTGTTATCCAGGCGTTCAAAATAGGTTTTTACATGCGCCTGTCTTATTAATTCGTTAATTTTATTCGTTTTTATAGTGGCAAAATGTTTGGCAATATAAGCTGAACGTGCTGCAGTCAGTGCATCGCTGTTGCTTTGATATTGTGTGGATAATTGGCGATGTAATAGTTCAGGAATCTGAATTTGTTCACGTAGACGGGTTAGATAACGTTGTGCGAGCAGAGATGTTTTGAAATTTCCCATTTCTTGTTGAAATATAGTGCTATGGTGTTTATTAGTCTCAATAGCTTCCTGATAAAGTGCTTCGGCTCTGGCCAGCCGCAATAGCATGTCACCGCGAAGGTAGGCCTGATCTTTCTCATCCATCGCGGGAAATTGTGTGGCAAAAGGTGCGGCCTTCATAGCGGCTTCCAATTGTTGTTCGGTGACTTGACCGGATTTGCCGATAGTTACCAGAACTTTATCGGCATAAGCGCTAGTGAAGAAAAGGTGGGTAAGGAGAGAAATGAGAAATATTTTTTTCATGAAGAATAATGGAATAGGATCATAAGAAGTTATCCGCATCTGCTGGATTGCAAATGTACAGATACGTTTCAAGGTTTTTTAGTTTCCATGGTTTCCGTCACTACCATTAAGTCAAGGAATGTATTTTTAAAGTCAATGTCTTATAAAATAATTATGTAGGTTGGGTTAGATTTTTATTGAGAAACAATAAAAACGTAACCCAACAAAAGCCGGTTTGACGCCAAAAAGTTGGGTTACGTTATTTGCGCTCCGCTTGATAAGCTAACCCAACCTACATGTAACACATTGTTTAATAAATGCTTAGTCCTTAACTTAATGGCAGTGGTGGTTTCCATGGAAATTCATACTCTGGTGTTCCTGCGTTTGGTGGGAATGAAACAGTTTATTTCAGCTTGAGAATGCATACCAGACTATGGAAACTTCCCGTGGGTTCCCACGCTGGAACAATGGGAACCTGAAAAGGAAGTCAGGGTAAAATACAGTGCTATTTCACCCTGTACTCTCAAAATAATAGCAAGCAAAAAGCCTATTTTATATTTTCCCCTCCCAAATCATGGGCATTAGCATGAATCCAGCTGATGGCTGCATCAATATTGTTAGCGATTTTTTGACCTTTCCAGGTTAACGCTTCGGCAACAATCGGCACACCGGATTTGTTGACTTCGTGACAGGAAGCGCACTGCAGAGGCCCATGACTGCCGTCAGGGTTGTATTGGGTGGCTTGTTTGTAGGTAGTTGGGTCAACTTTAGGCGTTACCGGATACAAACCATGGATTGATTCATGACAGGCTTGACAGGCTAAACCGGCATGACCCTTGGAATAACGCATGGCACTGTATTTACCCGGTTGATTAATTGGATAGGCAACACCACCTTGGCCTTCAACATAGGGCGCTGCATGACAATCAGCACAATGCGGAACCCCTGGTGATAACCAGTAATCACGACCATCGCTGGCGGCATCGTAAGGTACTGCTGCAATGCCAGTTGCTTCTTTTGGTAATGATAAAGCAGCCAGTTTGGCAGTGGGGTTGGCGGATAAAATGCTGACATTGACATCACCATCTTCATCTTTTGTGACTAATGGCTTGCCGTCTTTCATGGCAATGACACCAATATCCGGTACTGTGCGGTCTTTCGCCCAGGTCAGTAAAATACCGGATTTCCCAGGGGTATCATGATCGTTTTTGTCAGCAACCACTTTAGGGTCCAGATATTTTTCTATTAATGTTTTACTGTTTACGCCAATGGCCAGGGCAATCTCATCCAAGGGTAAGCTGCGGATGCTTTCACCGGTTTGTTTAAAAGCGTTTTGCAGGTTATCACGTTGATACAGTTCACGGGACAGTTGGTTGTGACAGTTGGTACACCACAAGCCTTTACCGCCTTCACCTGTGCCGATTTTGGAAACATTGGCTTGCATCCATTTACCGATTTCATTCAAATGCTCAGGAGTTCCGGCGCCATCTTTATCCTTATTGGGGTTTGAATGTACATCCCGACCGGCAAAACAGCCACCTTTGGTATCACGATTATCGGATTTGGCATAAAAGTTGTCTCCAGTTGGTGTAATGGGATAACCATCCAGAGAACCATCCTGTCTATGTGCAGGATGGCAACCGGCGCAGGTAGCGGTACGGTTTTGAGCATCAGGCAATGGGCGGATGGTCTGATGCACACGGTGTAGAGCCTGGGTTAAAGGCATGATAGGAGTATCCCAAGATTCACGGGTTTTACCGCCGGATAGAACTTGAGCAATACCTTTTGATTGCAGAACTCCAATAACATTGTCGGCATGACATTGCTGACATAAAACGGGATCAGCACCCAGGCGGTTTTGCGTTGCCCGGCTGGAAGGTTCATATTTTGCCAGGAACTGGGTTCCGTGACGGGCATCATGTATTTGCAGAATGGAAATTGAAGTGGCTTTTAGATTTGCCATGTAGTCGGTAGCTCCCAGTCCTTTCCAGAAAGCTTTTTCCTGTTTATACAGGGTAAAGCTGTCGCCGTTGGCATTTTCATTGGAATGACAATTGGAGCAGTTGGGTACATCAATCGGATTGGTGCCGATAAACTTGACCGGTTTACCCGTGTGGCTATCGAGGACGGGCTTGCCGTTTTTGGCATCAACCAGACTTACCCATGCCTCTTGATAAGGGCGGATATCACTTTCCACAATTTCCAACGGACTTTTTTTCATCAGTTGGTCATAAAATGGCGTTAACGGTAATCCCAAGGCATCCCATATTCCGGGGTTGGTTAACACAATAGGGACATTGTCCAAAACAGGTGATTTGGTATAAACAATCGTGCCGCTGTCACCGGTATAATGCAAATGACCGTTTTTTAACGGCATTCCAGATGGGCCAGCATCACGCGGAATGGGTAATTCAAGACCGATACGTAGTTTTTCACTGTCTTTACTGGTGTTTTTGGGGTTGCTGCCTTTTAAATCCTTGTAAATATACAGGTGTGTGAAATAGGCGTTGCCGACATTTTCATTATCGCTGTATTTACCGTCTTTATTAACATCATAAGGAATATTCCAGTAAGCCAGTTTGGTACCTTCAGAGAAGGTATTATCAATATGACCGTATTCCAGCTTCATACGTTTGCTGCCATCCAGTAAAACGGTAGGATCATTCGGGTCGGCTTTTAACAACTGAGGAAAACTGTAAGGCCCCGTTGCTGTTTTGACCACCTGGCTCTGAATTGAATTATACGGGGGTAAAATACAGCAATAAGAAAAATCAAAACCGGTACAATGCATTCCCAGTTCATAATTGATAGTGATGTTGTAATCGTTTTTAGGTTTTTGTTTGTCGCCAATCATATCGTTGGTAACAGGGCCATTCCTGATCAAACCATCAGTTGATGATGCCTTGAAGGGAATGACTTTGGCAACAGCAGGGTTGATCAACAAAGTGCTGAGTAATAAAGGTGTGAAAAACTTCTGCATAATAGTTACCTTTTCATTTGGTAATAATATTGCGCCAGTTGTTTGATGTCTTCATCGCCTAATTGCTCTGCAATCAGGCGCATACGACTGTAAACATCGTTATGACGGGCTCCCGTTTTATATTCCTTTAGAGTGGTTACAAGATATTCCGGTTGTTGTCCTGATAGAGCTGGAATATCCTGTTTTTCTCCCTGGCCATTATGACCATGACAGGTAAAGCAAGGGGGGATAATTTTTTTGCCATTACCTTTGTATACTAGAATATCGGCTTTATCAAGTTTTTGTTTTTCACCTTGATGCTGTGGTGCAGACAAAGATTCAAACCAGGCTGCCAAGTCAGCTGATTGTTGCTCACTGAGTCCGGCAGCTATTGAATTCATCAGTGTATTGGTGCGTTTATCATCCGCATAATCACGCAGTTGTTTGTAGGTATAAGTGGCCAGTTGACCGGCCAGCGATGGAAAGTTAGCCATCTGACTAATCCCTTTTTCGCCATGACAACCGGCACAGGATTCAGCCAGTTGTTTGCCTTTTTGCACATTGCCATTGTTAACAAATTTTAGTAAACCTGGCGTCCAGGCTATATTGGAAGACGGTTCAGCGATAACCAAAACGGGCGCAAGTAGTAACAATAATGATATTGGGCGTTTCATTTTTAATATCCCCATGCGCTTGAGTCGAAGGTGTCCATAAAGAAAAATTGCAGAATCGGAATGCCGAAACTGATAAACATGAGTACCGCAATGACTTTATTCCACAGTTTAAAGTCATTCAGATAGTCAGGTAATGAGTCAACGGCATGAAGCGGTTCGGCATATTCAGCGGGTTGTTCAAAGGTTTCTGTCGTTGTACTGAATTGTGTTTTGTAAAGCTGATAAACAAACAGGCAGGCTGAACCTAGCATGATAAGCCCACCAAAAATCATCAGTAATTCGTAGGGACTCCAGGACAGAGTTAACAAATTATTATAGGCAACACTGGAAATGCGGCGAGGTTGGCCCAGTAAGCCCAGTACATGCCATGGGGTGGTCAAAATACTCATACCAATAAACCAGGTCCATAATTGTAGCAGAGCCAGATTGTTTGAAAATAACGGCTTTTGAGTCAATATAGGCCATAAATAATAGGCAATGGCAAAATACATAATGACCGTAGTGCCGGCAAAAATCAGATGGAAATGACCGGGAACCCAGGCGGTATTGTGAATCATGGCATTCATGGCATAGCTGGCATTAACAATGCCGCCGAAGCCACCGAAAATCAGCATTAATAAGGATAAAATGACAGCAAGTACCATAGTATTGGTCCAGGGTAATTTACCAATCCAGCCGAATAATCCTTTGCCACCATGCAGGCGACCGGCAATTTCCAATGAAGCTATGACGGTAAAGCCAGTCAATAAAGTGGGAAAAGCCACGATAAAAGTACCGATACCGTGTAACATTTTCCAGCCTTTGGCTTGTTCAGGATCCATATATAGATGGTGAAAGCCAATCGGCAAACTGAATACAACCAGCACGATAAATGCTACTCTTGCTGCTTCCTCGCTAAATACAAAGGATCCTGCCTGTTTGGGAACAAAGACATAAAAAGCTGTGTAGGCTGGAATCAGCCAGAAATAGACGATAGGGTGTAAAGTCCAGGCAAACAGGGTGCGGGCCAGCCCGACATCAATGGTGTCCGTCCAGCCTAAAACCCAAGGAAGAATTAGAAATAATACTTCCATAGCTACACCAGCGCTGGTCCACAGCCATAAATAGACATTGGCTGTGGTGGCAAACATGGCTAATGGGACTGGCTTTCCGGGGTTGGCTTGTTTCCACTGCTTAAACATCATTATCATAATGATGCACCAGACCCAGGAACCCACAATCAATAAAGTTGCCCCTAGATAAAAGATAAAAGGGGCTTGCATGGGGGGATAAAATGTATAAAGTACGGAGGCCAGGCCGGATAATAACGGGATAGCCGCTAATACGGTGCCAAATAGTGCCAACCAGAAGCCACCCCAGGCCAGTGGTTTATTCCAGACCGGTATTTTCAAGGAGCTGCTGGCCGTATAGTAACCGAAGCCCATAATAAAAAAAGTGGTCAGGACAAAGGCCATTAGCACTCCATGAGTACTGACAGAAGCAAAATAGACAGTAGGTGAGTTTAATATCTCAAAAAGGCCGCTACGTTCCAGAACCTGATATTCACCCATAAAACAAGCCAGTATGAAGGCAATAAAAGCAACCGACATATGACTTAATGCAAGTTTTCTTTCAGCGATGTCATTCATGATTGGCTTGCTCCTGTAGAAGAAGGGTGCTGTGCTGTCCAATGTTCCTTGTCCAGTACTTGTATTTTGCTCCACATGTGGTCGTGGCCCAAACCACAATACTCATTGCACAGGACGGGATAATCCCCCGGTTTAGGAAAGGATGTTTCTATTTGAGCGACGAAGCCCGGTACAATCATGGTACTCATGTTGGTCATGGGAATATGTACACCGTGTAAAACATCAATACTGACCCAGCGAAAAGTCAATTTGGTTTCTGCAGGAACACTGATTTCCTTAGGAAAAAATGAATAACGCCCGGCTACCATTCTGACTATAATATTACCGTCTTTATCAGCCTGAACTCCCAGGTTGTCTTCGGCAAATTCCCGGCTTAAATGCAGGCTTGCTGAATCAACTGTTTCGACATTACTGGGCGCATTAACATTGTGAAACAGAGCTTCAATCATGATAATACTGATAAATAGAGCGCACATAGCTAATGCTATTTGCGCCCATTTTTTTTCTAGCGCATCAATATGCATAATCGGCTCCTAGTTAATAATACCGCGAGGCAGAAAAACCCCGAAGTAAAGAAACAGCCATCCAATGACCATGCTGCCGGCAACAATCAACATTAGCGTCCAGGTACCGACAGGTGCACTTTCCAGTATTTTTTTGCGTTCTTCTTCAGTGAGTTGATTCATTTTGCCTCCGGGGCGGGTTGCGATGGTGTATTTAATGATTTAGCAAATACAGCTTTTTAGTAAATTAAGAAAGTCTAATGTAGCAACCATTTATTTGTTCTGTCAATTTTAAACTAACAATAAGGATTTTCATGGTAAAACAGTCAATTTCTATCAGCCAATGTTATGCTGAGGATGTACTTAAATTAAAAGATTTCGGGTTAGGTAATTTATTCTCCAATCCCATATATGGTCAAGCCTGATGAATCAACAACCTAAAATCCTCACTGCCATTAAGTTAAGAATATGCGGGGTTGGGTGTAGCCAACGCTAATTTAACAAAAAAGCTTAACTTAATGGTAGTGAACTAAAACTCTGGAAATATTACTACATGCCTGTATTCATTGATATGCCAAGTCACTGAATAAACTAACTACATAATTAGAACCTACACCTGCCTTTTGGATGGGGTGAGTAGAGACTTTAAGTTTATCTTTACGATGAGCCTTGTAAGCGGGTTATCCAGGGTTCTTTGGCTTTGGGATCAACATGAAAAACCAGAGAATCGGGCTTGTGAAGCAAACCTTCTTCACCGGAGGCATTAGGATTTAATTGTCTTTTTTCTACAAAGTCCACCATTCTGCGGGTGTTGTAAATGACCAGAACCCGGTGGCCAATGTGACTGCTATAAATCTGATAAGCGACGTTATTTTCAGCGAACCCCGGATTTCTGTTCATGAGAATATTGACTTTGTCGCTATCATTGTTGGCCAGGTTTTTTAACACAGAGTCATTGTGATTTTCAATCAGTGATTTTAAAAATTTGGCCAGGGTTTTATTTAATTGATGCTGCTGCAAGGCCCGGATTTCACGTTCTGAAAAAGCAAAACTTTCTGCCACCAGATAATGCCTGTCTATGTCGCCATCATTGGCAAAAAGTGAAATTTTATCCAGACAG
>CAYYSO010000051.1:0-14790 GCA_964474415.1 uncultured Methylomarinum sp.
GTTTTTTCAGTATGGCCGTGGGTGTCTTTATGGCTGTGCTGGATATTCAGATTGTTGCCAGTTCACTACAGGAAATACAAGCCGGTCTATCAGCCACTCGGGATGAAATTGCCTGGGTGCAGACCTCTTATTTAATAGCTGAAGTTATTATTATTCCGCTTTCCGGCTGGTTGGCTCGGGTTTTATCAACGCGCTACTTATATCTGCTGTCTGCTGGAGGGTTTACTCTCTCTAGTCTAGCATGTGCATTCGCTTGGAACCTACCTTCCATGATTGTATTTCGGGCCTTGCAAGGATTGCTGGGAGGAGCAATGATACCGGTGACTTTTACCGTGATTTACATGATTTTCCCCGCTCGATTACAAGCAACAATGACCATTGTACTGGGGCTGATCGTCACCATTGCTCCTACTGTCGGACCGGTATTGGGCGGTTATATTACCGAAACTTACAATTGGCAAATGTTATTTTTAATCAACATATTGCCGGGTATGTCAGTTTGTTTTCTGGTATGGCAATTTGTGGATATTGATCGCCCCCAATGGGAGTTATTGAAAAAAATTGATTTTATCGGCATAGCTCTGATTGCCGTCTTTCTGGGGTGCATGCAATTTGTGCTGGAAGAAGGAGTGCGGATGCAATGGTTTGAAGATCGCCTGATTGTAATATTGACGATAGTTGCAGTCATAAGCGGTATTGCCATGCTGGTTTGGGAAATAAAAAATCCACATCCGATTATCGACCTTTATGCCTTCCGCAATATTAATTTTGCAATTGGTTGCTGGTATAGTTTTGTTCTGGGAATCGGGCTTTATACCATCATTTATTTAACGCCGATTTACCTGGCCAGTGTCAAAGGCTTAAACAGTCTGCAAATCGGGCGCTATTTAATGGTCGTAGGATTATTCCAGTTGCTATCCGCCTTTATCGCCGGCGCTTTGGAGAAAAAACTGGATTTGCGCTGGATGCTGTGTTTAGGGTTTGCTTTATTTGGCCTAGGTTCCTGGATGAACTCTGGATTGACTGCGGAATCCGGCTATTGGGACTTTTTCTGGCCGCAAGCGTTACGCGGAGCGGCCTTAATGCTGTGCTTTCTACCTATTAATACGCTTGCTCTGGGACTATTGCCGGTAGAGGAAGTTAAAAATGCCAGCGGGCTTTATAATTTGATGCGTAATTTAGGCGGCGCGATAGGACTGGCTGTTGCCAATACAGGGATTATTCATTTAGGAAAAACTTATTATGCCACACTGCGTGAAGCCATCAGTGCAACCAATTATCAGGCACAAAGTGTATTACAAGGACTCAGCGATATCTTCCAGCAAGCCAATTTGCCCGATCCGTCTCTGGCTGCCCTGAAACAGCTCTCTTTACTGGCCTGGAGAGAAGCCGAGGTGATGACCTTTAATAATCTCTTTGAAATTATCGCGGTCATTTTTTTGGGTTCGCTGGCTATAGCGCCTTTTTTGAAAAAAACAGAGAGTTGAAACAACGGATTCCATGCAGAAAGAGCAGGCAAAATTAAAAATATCACAAAATAGGTGTATTCTTTAGCTTGGATAAATCAGTTGAGAATTCTATGCCAACATCGTCGGCCAGATTAAAGATCAGCATAGGCTTTATTTCTGTTATTGTCGTAGTATTGTATTTCTATCTGCAAAAACCGCCAACAGTTGCAGTCAAGATATATCAAGTCAGTAAAGGGGAAGTCAATTCAACAGTTTCCAATACCCGGGTAGGTACGGTAAAAGCTTGCAGGCGGTCTTATTTGGCGCCGGCAACAGGCGGTCAGGTTGCGGTTTTGCATGTGAAAGAAGGAGACCGGGTCAAGCGGCATCAATTGCTGATGGAAGTGTGGAATGATGATTTAAAAGCTCAGGTCGGCTTGCAATGGGCGTTGATCAAGGTGAATCAGGCAAAAGCGAAACAAGTCTGTCTGTTGGCAGCCGGCGCCAGCCGTGAAGCTGTCAGGCTGGCAAATTTACAGCAATATAATCAAATTATTTCCGTAGAAGATGTCGATCAGGCAGAAACCGATGCCGAAGCACAGCAAGCCTCTTGTCAGGCGGCAAGAAAGAATGTAAAGGTCAGTCGGGCGGAGTTGGACAAGGCTAGAGCAGCGGTTGAACGTACGCGGGTATATGCGCCATTTGATGGGGTTATTGCTGAAATCAATGCCGAACTGGGGGAATTTGTAACTCCGTCACCCCCCGGAATTCTGACTTTACCGCCGATTGATTTACTGGATATCAGTTGTTTGTATGTATCGGCGCCGATTGATGAAGTCGATGCGCCGAAAATAAAAACCGGAATGCAGGTCTGCGTATCTTTGGATGCTTTTGTACAAAAGCGTTGTTCGGGTAGTGTCACCCGAATTGCCCCGTATGTGCTGGAAAAAGAAAAACAGGCGCGTACTGTTGAGGTGGAAGTCAAGTTGACTGATCCTAAAGACCTGGCTGACTTGTTGCCCGGCTACAGCGCCGATATTGAAGTGTTGCTGGCCAGGAAAGAGTCAGTGTTAAGAGTTCCCACTGAAGCTGTACAGGAGAATAATCAGGTTCTGGTGATACAGGATGATGGTTTACTGCTTGCGCGTACATTCAAGCCGGGTTTAAGTAACTGGAGCTTTATCGAAGTCTTGTCCGGTTTAAATGAAGGCGAAAGGATTGTTGCCTCAGTCGGCCAGGATGGGGTAGTCGCCGGCGCTTATGCAAAACAGCAGGAATGATAGAACTGGACAACATTAACCGCTATTTTCAGGTGGGTGAGCAAACGGTTCATGCCCTGGATAATATTAATCTGACCATTAATGATGGTGAGTATGTTTCGGTGATGGGACCTTCCGGTTCCGGAAAATCAACCCTGTTGAATATTATATCCTTACTGGATCAGGCGTCATCCGGTTGTTATCGGTTAAATCATCAGGATGTAACTGGTTTTAGTGACGACCGACTGGCACAGGTACGACGGGAAAACATCGGCTTTATTTTTCAGTTTTTTCATTTAATTTCCCGTCTTTCTGCGGCTGAAAACATTGAAATGCCGATGATCCTGGCCGGTATTCCGACTAAAGAACGCAAACACAGAGTCGAACAGGCGATTGCCTCTGTCGATTTGACTGACAGGGCGGATCATCGTCCCGAGCAGTTGTCCGGGGGGCAGCGGCAAAGGGTCGCGATTGCCAGAGCGACCATTATGCGGCCGTCAATTTTACTGGCCGACGAACCGACCGGAAATCTGGATAGCCATTCCGGTAAAGAAATTATTGAATTGCTGGAGCGATTGAATCAACAAGGCGTTACCTTGGTGCTGATTACTCATGACCCGGCTTTGGGGTGTCGCGCAGCCCGACAGATTCGTCTTGTTGACGGACAGATTGAATCGTCGTGTTGATTAAAGATATGGTCAATCAGGCGGTGACGGCAATTTTTGCCCAGCCATTGCGGGCGTCGCTGATTGTGCTGGCGATGAGTATTGGTATCAGTTCCGTCACCGTGCTGACGGCACTAGGCGAAAGCGCTCGCAGCTATGTGGTGAATGAATTTGAGTCACTGGGCACGCATTTACTGATTATGTTACCCGGGCGTACGGAAACAACCGGCGGACAACCACCTTTGTTTGGCGAAACCCCGCGGGATTTAACCCTGGAGGATGCCGAAGCTGTTGGCAAAAGCCCGCATATTGCAGCGATAGCGCCGATTACGGTCGGTTCAGCACCGGTTTCGGCATTAGGACTGGAGCGAGAAACCAATATTTTAGGATCAACTGCCGCTTTAAGACATGTCAGGCATTTAAAACTGGCTTCAGGGCGTTTTTTACCGCCGGCAGATTTTGATAAGGCACTGCCGGTTTGTGTGATTGGCGATACCATAAAAAGGGAAATATTCGCAGGCAAACCAGTATTAGGTCAATGGTTGCGCATTAATGACCGGCGCTTCAGGGTTATCGGGGTACTGGCTTCGGAAGGTCAATCCGTGGGAGTTGATTTTGACGAAATTGTGATTATTCCGGTCGCTTCAGCGCAAATGCTGTTCAATAATTATTCGTTGTTCAGAATACTGGGGGAAGCCCGCTCAAAACAAGCTATGTACCAAGCTGTACCCGATATTAAGCGGATCATCCGGCTCAGGCATGAAGGGGAAGACGATATTACCATTATCACTCAGGATAGTGTGGTCAGTACCTTCGATAAAATTTTAACCGCCCTGACCCTGGCGGTAGCCTGCATTGCCAGTGTTAGCCTGCTGGTGGCCGGTGTGCTGGTGATGAATGTGATGCTGGTGAGTGTTACTCAAAGAACCGCAGAAATCGGTTTGCTAAAAGCCCTGGGCGCCACACAAAGTCAGATACAAGGCTTGTTTTTAACCGAAGCAGCTATTCTGTCATTGACGGGAGCGATTTTAGGCCTGTTATTGGGGAAACTTGCGCTGCTGGTTTTGCAAATGATTTATGCTGATTTTCCGGTCATTTTACCGTTTTGGGCCTTGTTTGCGGCGTTGGCGGTATCAATGATGACGGGGCTGATATTTGGTGTTTTACCAGCCAGAAAAGCGGCTAAATTAAACCCTGTTTCAGCATTGTCAAAGCACTGATATGGATCCTATTGATTTAATTCTGCTATCCTGGCGAACCATTAACAGCCATAAATTACGCTCGGGATTAACTGCGCTGGGGTTGATTATCGGTATTGCTGCGGTTGTTATTTTAACCTCTATCGGTCGTGGTGTTCATCAGTTTGTGCTGTCAGAGTTCACCCAGTTCGGTACCAATCTACTGGCAGTTTTTCCCGGAAAAACCACGACATTCGGACTTTCCGGGGCAACGATCAGCACAGTTCGTCCATTAACTCAGGCCGATGCTCAAAGTTTGGCAAAGCTGGAGAATATTATTGCGGTAGTGCCTTTAGTACAGGGAAATGCCCGCATAGAAGCCGGAATAAAACAGCGCAGAGCCAGTGTCTTTGGTGTGGGAGCGGCAGTGCCGGAAGTCTGGAAAATCAAGGTGCAGCAAGGGCGGTTTCTACCGGCCGGGGAATTAACACATCCGCGTGCGTTTGCGGTATTGGGCAGTAAACTGCGTGATGAATTATTCGGCTCTGCCAGCCCTTTGGGACAGCGGGTTCGTATCGGTATGGATCGTTTCCGGGTTATCGGCGTGATGGAACAAAAAGGCCAGATGCTGGGTTTTGATATGGATGATTCCATTTATATTCCGGTCGCTAAAGCGTTGGCAATGTTTAACCGGGAAAGTCTGATGGAAATTGATCTGCTATACAAAAATGCGGCTTCGGTCAATAGTATTGAAAAAGCGCTAAAACGTCTGTTGATTGCCCGGCATGGGCGGGAGGATTTTACTGTCATTACCCAGAATCAAATGCTGGAAACTCTGAATTCGATACTGAATATACTCACCATAGCGGTAGCAGCATTGGGCAGTATTTCTCTGTTGGTCGGTTCGGTCGGAATTTTAACGATCATGACCATTGCCGTTTCTGAACGGGTATCTGAAATCGGCTTATTGCGTGCTGTAGGTGCTGAACAGCGTACTATTTTTCAGATTTTCCTGGCAGAGGCATTGGCATTGAGTCTGGCGGGTGGTTTGGGCGGTATTCTGGTCGGGATCTGTGTGGCGCAATTAATCAAACTGGCTTTGCCGGGACTACCTGTTGAACTGGCCTGGTTCTATATTGCCGGCGCGTTTTTTGTCTCTTTATTGATTGGTCTGCTTGCCGGGGTGGTGCCGGCGATGAAAGCCGCGCGTTTGAAGCCGCTTGAGGCGTTGCGGACGGAATAAGGTATAGATAGTTTAGTGTCGATATGAATTATGCACAGTAAAAATCAATGACTTGGGTAAATATTCTGAAAATCTGTTCAAAATGTTGTCATATATTGTAAGCAATTGAAATATATATAATAATGGTATATTGATCTGTTTTTATACAATCTATAGAAGCATAATAATGACGCTATCTGAGCCGCTAAAAGAACAATTAATCCACAGAGTTATCCACAGCTTTTGTGGATAACTTTTGAATAAAGCCAAGCTCTTTATAGGATAAATGATGGGGTTCGTGCTTCAGCCCATCTTGCAAGCCCATTACCAGCTGCCAATGTTTTCCATGGATGCCCACGGCTCCTGGGGTTCTAATTTTTTACCTTTTTGCAGCAGTTCGATGGAAATATTATCAGGCGAACGGATGAAGGCCATGTAACCGTCGCGTGGAGGGCGATTGATAATCACCTCTTTATCCATTAATTGCTGACAGATGGCGTAAATATCATCAACTTCATAGGCTAAGTGGCCGAAATTGCGGCCGCAGTCGTATTCTTCAGTATCCCAGTTGTAAGTCAGTTCCAGTTCCGGGGCATGAATACTGTCGGCATTGATTTTGTCTTGAGGTGCAGCCAGATAAACCAGGCTGAAACGGCCCTCTTCAAAATCCAAACGGCGGGTTTGTATCATGCCAAGTTTATTGCAGTAAAAATCCAGGGATTGTTCCAGATCTTTGACTCTAACCATTGTATGTAAATAGCGCATGTGATCTTAATGATTAATGAAAAACTGGTATATTATAGGATTTAAACAGACTAATGCCTTAATTATGAGTGATTACCCTGAAAAAACATGTGAAATTGACCGTCTTATTCGCCATCCAAAACTGGTAGAGGCCGTTTTGAACGGTGATAAAACTCAGCAGCGTCGTGATGGCTTATATGCTTATCCAGAGGAATGTTTTGAGTTGCAAGGGGTGGCTTTCACGGTTACTTCTGTAGAAAGACAAAGACTAGGCGATATGACAGATCGGGACGCTCAGGCCGAGGGATACCCCAATCTGGCATTTTACAAGGAGTTGATTTTGAAAATGCATCCGGGAATGAGTTGGGATGCGGATAGTTTGGTTTGGGTGCATAGCTTTAAGCGTAGGAAGTAGAGTTAAATAGCTTCCAAAGTGGCGTAGGATTTTTATTCCAGTTCAAGGCAGGGAAGTAGGCGCGTAGCTTGCTACGCAACTATTTTCCTAACGCCGAAATGGGATAAAAAGACAAGTCAGTTTCGGGAGTTATTTAATGGCGGTTCCGTAAGGAATAATAATTCCTTTTGTCGCCATCTCCTGCAGAATCTGTAAGCCGTCTTCCAGCAGGATTTGTGGATTTGGGTGGCCGGATTCTGTCGTTAATTGTTGCAGACATTCAGCGCTTTCAATGCCAGCATGTTCCTGAATGATTTGTAATAACCTGCAGGTCATGGCATTGAGTTGAATAAAATGGACTTCATCTTCCTGGTTTCGATAAACGACCAGATAAGTCGGCTGTTCAGGCGCTGATTCAGGCAGAAATTCGGGTGATATTTGTTGTACAGGATATTGATAAGTCAACGGCCATGCCAGAGCGGATACTGCTATTTTCAGATGTGGCAACTCAGCAATAAAAGCATTATCAACCGGGATATTGTGTTCTTTGGAAATGGATAAAGCCATTTCCACCCATTCATAATGGGCTAACTCCAGCAGAAAAGGGTAATCGTCGGGGTTGTGACGTTCGTGTTGCAAATAATATAAAAATTCCTCCGGTATTTCAGAAAAATAGGGCGTCTGGTTGGAATGTTGAGAGAAAAAATCAGCTGCCAGATCATGCCATTGCCGATCAGTGAGAATTTTTCTGAGTACCGGAAAATTACTGCTTAGAAAACTGTCAACATTATTAAAAAACAGTTCGCGATAAGTCTCCATCCGTTTTTTGTTGACATCAGGAGGATGCGGATTATTAATCGGATCGCGAATATAAGCCGAGAATTCCGCTTGCTTGGCTTTAAAGTCTGTCTTAGGCTGAGCGTTGTTCATGTTGTCTTTCCCAGGCTTTTTGAATGTTACGTATGCTATCGACTTCTTTTAATAATACGTCCAGGGACGGAATATTAAAGTCGCGTTCCAGCAAAGTCGGGAAAATACCGTATAGTTCATAGGCTTTACCGAGCAGATTCCAGACCGGGTCAATGACTTTGGCACCGTGAGTGTCTATTAGAAAATCGTCCGCCTCAACATAATGTCCGGCAATATGGGCGTAGGCGATGCGATCCGCGGGTATGGCTCGCAAAAAATTTTCAGCATCATAACCATGATTGATACTGTTGACATAGATGTTATTGATATCGATCAACACATCACAATCGGCTTCCTCAATAACTGCATTAAAGAAGTCAATTTCATCCATTTCCTGACCTGGAGCGGCATAGTAGGAAATATTTTCAATGGCTATTTTTTGTTCCAGAATATCCTGTACCCGTTTAATGCGGTCAGCGACATGACGAATGGCTTCTGCGGTAAAGGGAATGGGCATCAGATCGTATAAATGCCCCTGGTGACTACAATAACTTAAATGTTCGCTGTAGAATTTGATCTGATGCTCGCGGATGAAGTTTTTTACGGCATGAACAAATTTTTCATCCAGCGGATCACTGCTGCCGATCGACAAAGACAAACCATGACAAATAAAATCAAAGCGTTCGGTCATGGTGCGAAACTGTTTACCCAGCTTGCCGCCAATGGTTATCCAGTTTTCCGGCGCCACTTCGTAAAAGCTGACTTGATTGGCTGGCGGGTTGTTAACAATTTCCGTTAAAAACGACCTGCGTAAACCCAACCCTGCATCGTGAACGAGGTTTTGACATGTGTTCATGGGAATACCTTTTTGATTTTGAGTTGATGAGGCAATGAATGGAAGGTTTCGTAGAATGAATATAGGAACGAAACCCATCAATATCAGCTTGTGGAGACATGATGGGGTTCGTAAAAAAAACGCTCTCGGCACTACTTCATGCGTCGCCTAAAGCGCTCACTGTTGGAGCCCTGCATCCATGCAGTCGCACCCATCCTACTTTACTTTCATTTTTTCCATCATGGCGCCGCAAGACATTTCGCCGCTTTTCATTTTTTCCATCATGGCGCCGCAGGACATTTCGCCACTTTTCATTTTTTCCATCATCGCACCGCAAGACATTTCACCATCCTTCATTTTCATATCACCCATTCCTTTCATATTCCCTGAATCCATATCTCCACAGGAACCTTCTTTTCCTTTCATCATCGCGCCACATGCATTTTCCATGCCTTTTTTCATTTTATCGCCATTCATCATGGCGCCGCACTTGCCTTCACCGCAAGCGGCCTCTTTTTTGGTTTTTTGAGAAAAAGCTTTAACCGTATAACCACTGTGATCTGATTCAGCAATCTGCATATAGCCGTTAGATAATTCGCTCATAGCAAATGGGTTGCTCTCCGCTTTAACAGCATTAGCTGCAAAAGTGGCAACGACCGCAGTTCCCACTGCAGCAGCTAAAGGCATTTTGTTCGATTTTTTCATTATGATTCCTCTAAAAGTATTTTAAGTGATTGTTTTTATATATACAAAAGAGCATCCGTTGCTGAAAATGGTATCAAATGTATGTGAACAGTTGATGGCTGATTGTTCAAAATATAAACACTAAAGACTATACAGAAAAATGGATGTTCCATCTAGTACAGTACCATTTTTATAGTGACGGGTAGGATCACAATATTGACCTAATATTTCAACAAGTTTTAGGACATATAATTCGTCAAAAAAAATGGATGCTGTACTAGTCTTTGGAATAAGCCTTAAAATTCTGTTTTTTCTTTGAATTCACATAGGTCTTCGATGACACAGCTCTGACAACGGGGTTTTCTGGCGATACAGGTATAACGGCCATGGAGGATCAATAAATGGTGGGCATCCTGTTTATGTTGCTTTGGCACCCATTTATCCAGCTTCTTTTCCACTTCCAGAACGGTTTTTCCGGGGGCTATGCGAGTACGGTTTGAGACTCTGAAAATATGCGTATCAACTGCGATGGTGGGCTGCTCAAAGGCGGTATTTAAAATGACATTGGCGGTTTTTCTGCCGACTCCGGCCAAGGCTTCCAGTTGTTCCCTGGTTTGCGGAACTTCGCCGTTATGTTTATCCAGCAGGGTGCGACACAGCTTGATGATATTGGCCGCTTTGCTGTTGTACAAACCGATAGTTTTAATATATTCCTTCAGACCCTCTTCGCCCAAATCTAAAATAGCCCGCGGCGTGTTGGCAACCGGAAACAGTTTTGCTGTGGCTTTATTAACACTTTTATCGGTCGCCTGTGCAGATAGCACTACGGCAATCAATAATTCAAAAGGGGTGTTGTATTCAAGCTCTGTGACTGGGTCGGGTATCGCTTTGGCCAGACGATCGAATATAGCCTGTCTTTTTTCTTTATTCATAATTTGGTGGTATTTATTTTAAGCATATGAAAGCGGCCACGCTCAACAACCAAACAGTCGTTGTTGTGCATTTTCCAGAATCACCATAACCAGTGGATTCTTTAACTTACGCTGAGCGGTAATGGCATAGAACTGTTCATAAACACCATCAATCTGTCCCAGCATTTCTGCGCCGTATTGGCGCTGAATTTCATTGACCACAACAAGAGGAGAAAAAAACAAACCACTCCCGGCGCCGCCAAAGGTTTTCAATAAGGCGCTGTCTTCAATTTCAGCCTGAATGACGGGGGATATGCCATTAGCATCAAACCATTGGTCCAGTGCGCGCCGCAATGCTGTATTACTGGTAGGGAGTAAAAACGGAGCGCCATTTAATGATCGCGGAAATCCCTCCTGATAACGCGCCACCAAATCTGCAGTGGCAAACACAGCGACTCCGGATTCGCCCAGAAAATGATTGAAGATACCCTTTCCACTGGCCGGCGTAGCAGGTACGTCTGAGAGCACAATATCAAGGCTGTGTAAGGAAATTTCCGCCAGCAAGCGTTCGGTCTTGTCCTCATAACAATGAATTTGTACCGCTTCCGGCATTTGCAGCAATGGTTCAATCAAACGGTAGGCAATTAATTTGGGCAAGGCATCGGCCATACCCAGGTTCAAACGTAATTTGTGCCCGCGATCATGGCCTTTCAATACATGGGTCAATTCCCGTCCTATGGAAAAAATCTCATCGGCATAATGGAATACAGTCCGGCCGGTATCGGTCAACTCCAACCGGCGTCCTTTTTTTTGCAATAATATTGTCCCCACTGTTTCCTGAAAAACCGCTAATTGCGTACTAACAGTCGGTTGCGCTAAATGCAACAACTCACAGGCCGCACTGATACTGCCGTGTTTGGCAACCATCCAGAAATAATACAAATGCTGGTAATTAATTCGTTCCACGGGTAGTCATATAGATAAAACCTATAGTTTAAATTTATACATCCTAATTTACTATTTAAATTTATCACCGTATTGTAGATGACAGTCCTCACAAACATAAGCAGAGTCAATTATGAGTGATACATTCAACAATGATGACAACCAATTACGAGCCAATATCCGTTTATTAAAACAGATATTCGATAATGTTCTGATCAGTAATGCCCACCCTGACATAGTAGAAACTGTAGAGCGGTTACGACGCCAGTTTATCTCTCTGCAACGTGATGACAGTCCGACCAGGCGACAACAATTATTAAATACCCTGGAAAGTCTGTCAGTTAACATGCAAAGCCAGGTTATTCGTGCCTTCAGTTTGTATTTCAACTTGCTTAACATTGCCGAAGAATCCACCAACCTGAGCCTGCGTCGCCGGCAAATTGAAAAAAACAAACACTTCTGGAGCGGTTCTTTTCATGAAACTTTGCTTGACTTTAAACAGTCGGGAATGGCCGTTGCCGATTTACAGATCCTGTTCAATGGCTTGTCTTATATGCCGGTAATGACTGCGCACCCGACCGAAGCCAAACGCCGTACAGTACGCGGCGCTTTGCGTAATATTTTTCTCAGTCACAAAGAGCTTGAGGATTTTCCCGTTGCCGGCTATTTTCGTCAACAAGCGCTGGAGCGGTTACACAATCACATTCAGTTGCTATGGAAAACTGATGAAGTGCGAAGTCGTAGTATTAATGTTATTGATGAAATTAATGCCGGTTTGTTCTATTTTCCACTGTCACTGTTTGAAGCCACTGCGCAAGTTTACCGCGGTTTACAGAGAGCTTTGGATGATGTTTATGGTTCCGAAGCTGTAAACCAGCTTCACATTCCCGGTTTTTTGAAATTTGGTTCCTGGATTGGCGGCGACCGTGACGGCAATCCCAATGTCAAACCGGAAACAACTGAACTGGCTTTGCGTCTGCAGGCCCGCACTATTTTGCAGGAATATATCCGCCGCATCGATGAATTAAGCGGACAATTGGCTTACTCCTATGGTTTATGCCAACCTACAGAGACATTTCTGGAAAGCCTGCAAAACGACCAGGAATTACTGGGACATATCGCCGCTTCGTTAGGGCACAGTTGTCAACAAGAGCCTTACCGTCACAAGTTATCATTGATGAAATACCGGTTGCAACAAACCTTGTCGCAAGTTGAGCAACGCATCAATGGGCACATGAATCCAACGGCTAACTATCCTTACCCCGGCGCAACACAATTGTATGAGGACCTTCAAATCATTCAACAGTCTTTAATCAGCCATGGAGACCAGGCCATTGCCAATCAGGAATTACTGGATTTGCTGCGTCTGGTCGATACTTTTGGCTTCCACTTGATGCAACTGGATGTACGCCAGGAATCCACACGCCATACCGAAGCTGTCGCTGAGATTTTTTCGGCGGTGGCGGGGCTGGATTATCACGCGCTGGATGAATCCCGGCGACTGCAAATACTGGGAGAAGCCATCACCACCCCCGGCGGTTTAATTTACGACCTTAATCAACTCTCCCCATCCAGCCGCGAAACATTGGCCGTTTTCAAGGTTATAGCCGGAATGCGTCATGAATTGGGTGAGGACTGTTTCAGCCGCTATGTTATTTCAATGACCCATACAGCCAGCCATATTCTGGAAGTCATGCTGCTGGCAGCACAAAACGGCCTTGCCGGGCGTATAGGCGGACATTGGTATTGTCATATTGGTATCAGTCCTTTATTTGAAACGATTGAAGATTTAAAACAGATTGAAACCATTTTGAATAATCTGTTCAAACATGCCGAATACCGGGCTTTGCTGGAAGCTTACGGTCAACCACAGGAAGTCATGCTGGGTTACTCTGATTCCTGTAAGGATGGTGGCATCCTGGCCTCGGCCTGGGGATTGTACCGGGCGCAGCAACAGGTCATGGCGATTGCCGATAATGAAGGTATTTCCTGCCGTATGTTTCATGGACGCGGCGGCACCATTGGCCGTGGCGGCGGCCCCACGCATGAAGCTATTCTGGCTCAGCCACCGGCCACAGTGCGCGGCCAAATCAAATTTACCGAACAGGGCGAAGTACTGTTTTATCGCTACAATAATCTGGAAACAGCAGTTTATGAATTGACTATGGGAGTGACTGGCCTGCTCAAAGCCAGCCAGAGTTTAATTGCACCCGTTGCCGCAGACAATCCGGAAAATATTGCCATAATGAATGAATTGGCTCAAATTGGCGAACAAAGCTATCGGCAACTCACCGAATATACACCAGGGTTTCTGGATTATTTTTACGAAGCCACTCCGGTATCTGACTTCGGTCAGCTCAACATCGGCTCTCGTCCCTCACACCGTAAAAAACAGGATCGTTCCAAACAATCGGTTCGGGCAATTGGCTGGGTATTTGCCTGGGCCCAATCCCGACAAACCTTTCCGGCCTGGTATGGCATCGGTTCCAGTTTACAGGCCTGGTGTGCGGGTAACCCTGAACATCTGCAAACTCTGCAAACACTTTATCGCGATTGGCCTTTTTTTCGAAACCTGCTCAGTAATGCCCAGATGGCATTGTGCAAATCCGATATGCGTGTCGCCCAGGAATATGCAGAATTATGTATCGATGAAAAAACCGGAAAGCGAATCCACGCATCGATAGCCCGTGAATATCACTGCTGTGCCGAGTGGATTCTGGGAATTGCCGAAAGCGATCATCTTATTGCCGAAAACCCGAAACTGGCCGCATCATTACGCCGCCGCAATGAATACCTGGGACCATTGAATTTTATCCAGGTCAGCTTGTTGCATTCGATACGTCATGCCGGTCAGCAAGATTCAGCTCAAAATACTTTGATAAAACCATTGCTTGGGACTATTAACGCAATAGCGGCGGGAATGAGAAATACCGGTTAGTGAATATTAAACTTGCAATCATGAAAAAACGCTTAAAAATACAAAAATCCGTTATAAAGTTACTGATATTCGTGGTTCTGTTCAGTATTTTCATATTTCCGGATGTGTTCTTTCACAACCTGCTGATTCTGTTACATGCTCTGTTTGAAAGTATCGCCAGCCTGCTGGAACACATGTTGATGGCTGTTTTTGGTATAGATAAATTCCTGGGTCAGCTCCTTCTCTTTTATTTAGGTTGCAGCATTGGCGTGTATGGATTGTACCGACTGTGGAAAAAACTGCCAGATACCATTAATCAGACTAAAACCCATGTGTTTCGTCAATATTTACTACTCCGGACTCAAGTCGTTAAAACCTGGCAACAATTGTCAATCCATCAAAAAATCAAGGTCTTGGTCATTCAGTTTGTAGCGATCATCACTGTTTTCGCCTTGACTTTTTCATAATTCTTTTTATAAAAAAACAAAAGGATACGCCATGAAATTTGAAAATTTATTAAAAAACAACCAGGAGTGGGCCGACAAAATAACAACTGAAGACCCCGCTTTTTTTGAAAAAATGGCTAAAACTCAAAAGCCGGAACTGTTGTGGATAGGGTGTTCCGACAGTCGGGTTCCGGCAGAAATTGTCGTCAATGCCCAGCCGGGTGAGATGTTTA
>CAYYSO010000052.1:0-14732 GCA_964474415.1 uncultured Methylomarinum sp.
ATGCCGGTACAGGAGCCGTACATACTGCGCCCGGTCACGGTCAGGAAGACTATGTCGTGGGCATGAAATACGGTCTGCCGGTCGATAACCCGGTGGGCGCTAACGGTGTCTTTTTGCCCAGTACAGAACTGTTTGCCGGAGAGCATGTTTTCGGCGCCAATGATCACGTTCTGGAAGTGCTGAAAGAAAAAGGCAAGCTGGTACATCATGAAGCCTTGTTGCACAGTTATCCACATTGCTGGCGTCATAAAACTCCGATTATATTCAGAGCGACCGCACAATGGTTTATCTCAATGGATAACAACCAGTTACGGGAAACCGCATTGAGTGAAGCAAAACGGGTTGACTGGATTCCCGATTGGGGGCTGGCGCGTATCGAAAGTATGATGGAAAAACGCCCTGACTGGTGTATCTC
Organism: uncultured Methylomarinum sp.; assembly: GCA_964474415.1. Classification (GTDB taxonomy): domain Bacteria; phylum Pseudomonadota; class Gammaproteobacteria; order Methylococcales; family Methylomonadaceae; genus Methylomarinum. Next base: position 416 of record CAYYSO010000052.1, read on the forward strand.
CAGACAACGAACCTGGGGGGTCCCAATTGCTTTTTTTGTGCATAAAGAAACCGGTGAATTGCATCCGCGTACTGCCGAATTAATTGAGGAAGTGGCTGTTCGTGTTGAAGAAAAAGGTATTGATGCCTGGTTTGAACTGGAGGCTTCAGAGCTTATCGGTGACGATGCCGAACATTACGATAAAATGCAGGATACCCTGGATGTCTGGTTTGATTCCGGTGTGACTCATGCCTGTGTTCTGGATCGCCGCGAGCAACTAGACTTTCCGGCCGATTTGTATCTGGAGGGCTCTGACCAGCACCGGGGCTGGTTCCAGTCTTCATTGCTGGCTTCAACGGCAATGAATGATGTAGCGCCTTATAAAGCGGTATTGACGCATGGTTTCACGGTAGATGCGGAAGGTAAAAAAATGTCCAAATCCCGGGGTAATGTGGTCGCTCCCCAGACAGTGATGAAATCACTGGGTGCGGACACCTTGCGATTATGGGTTGCCGCTACCGACTATCGCGGTGAAATGAATGTATCCGATGAGATTTTAAAACGCACTTCCGACGGTTACCGCAGGCTAAGAAATACGGCTCGGTTTCTGTTATCGAATCTGCATGGTTTTGATCCGGCTCAACACCTGGTTGCCAAAGAAGATCTGCTGGCGTTGGATCGCTGGGTGGTAGACAGGGCTTATCAGCTGCAGGAAGACGTTAAAGCAGCTTACAACAGCTATCAATTCCAGCAGATTTATCAGAAAGTACATCATTTTTGTGCAATGGATCTGGGCGGCTTCTATCTGGATATTATTAAAGACAGACAATACACCGCCAAAACGGACGGTTTACCCCGTCGCTCGGCGCAAACGGCAATGTATCATGTCATTGAAGCACTAACGCGCTGGCTGGCGCCTATTATCAGTTATACCGCTGATGAAATTTGGCAGTATATACCCGGAGTACGCGGTGAATCGGTATTTCTGGAAACCTGGTATGAAGGGCTGTTTGCTATGGATGAAACGGCGGCTATTTCCCGTGAAGTCTGGGAAAAAGTGATGACGGTACGCACCGTAGTCAGTAAGGAAATCGAACAGTTGCGATCCGTAGGAACAATTGGCGCGTCACTAAATGCCGAAGTAGAACTGTACTGTAATGAAGAATATGCAGCAGCGTTAAACTTGCTGGCCGGTGAATTACATTTTATATTAATCACCTCGGACGCTTCAGTTTCAGGCCTGCGAGTCTGTCCTGATGATGTTGTGCAAACAGAATTGGAAGGCGTTCGTTTGAAAGTCGTCGCATCCGAACATAAAAAATGTGTACGTTGCTGGCATCAACGTTCCGATGTGGGAGAAAATGCAGAGCACCCCAAGTTATGCGGCCGTTGTGTTGAAAATGTTGCTGGCAGCGGGGAAGTCCGACACATTGCTTAATGCTTAAGGTGATTTCTGTCAAAGAATTTACCAATCTGAAATGTAACTATTCAGTATGTTTAAGTTTGTCCTAATCCTTCAATATCAGTGACTTATGGATGAGGTGTGTGTGGCATGGATGCCACATACAAGCCAACAAGGATGTATTTACGGCGTCTTCTGGAATAAGTCACTGATATTGAAAATATAAATACGCTGAATAGTTACCCTGAAATTAGATAAAAAGATTAATATGTTGAAATGGCTATGGATTTCTCTGCTGGTTTTGTTACTGGATCAAGGTAGTAAACTACTGATTAGTAATACAATGCAATTATATGAATCCATTGCTGTTGTTCCTTACTTCAATCTGACTTATGTCCATAATACCGGCGCAGCTTTCAGTTTTCTGAGCGAAGCAGGCGGTTGGCAGCGCTGGCTATTTGCCGTATTGGCAGCCATAATCAGTGCGGCGCTGTCAGTCTGGCTGGCGCGTTTGCAAAAACATGAAACCCTGCTGGCAGTTGCCCTGGCGCTGGTATTGGGCGGCGCTCTCGGTAACCTGATTGATCGCCTGGCTTACGGTTATGTGATTGATTTTCTGGATATCTATTATAAGCAATGGCACTGGCCTGCATTTAATATTGCCGACTCAGCGATAACCGTGGGTGTTATCCTGCTGCTGCTGGAAAGTTTTGGCGTGGGTCGAGGAGCAACAACTAAATGAGTTATTTTGATTTTTTTCAGTTTAGTCGTCGGTAGCCTATAAGCCAATTTTCTGAAGTGTCAAAAAAATTAACATCTTCCAGGGTCTGCCTTACTTTTAAAACTATATCTAATCAAATATCGGTTATATTCTGGTTTTCCCATACCAGTTAGAAAAACCCCTCACCCGGCTGCAATTACAGCACCACAGTTTTAATTATATATTTCAAACACCTATCTATATATGTTAAGTTTTATTTAATGACTTTTCTGGCATAGACAAGCTAGTAAAAGAAGGTATTTTGTTTTTGATCTGTTGTTTTGATCGGCGCTATTCAGATTGTCGAATATTTTTACAATAAAAGGGGTGCGTCTTTTCGATACAACGTAACTGTTTGATTTTATTTGAAAAAAATTATGGCACAGAGACTGCTTATATTATTGGGAAGTCAATTTAAATCCATTCTGAAAGTGCGATTCAAAAACTGACTCTAGCTTATTTATAAAAACTAAAGCATAGTGGTGAATAAAATATTCGCCACATAAAATCGGGGGATTTATCATGAAATTTAAAACAACAATGGTGGCGTTGGGTATTGCAACAGCAATATCTGGCAGCGCACAAGCAGGCAGTATTTACCTGACCGGTCACGATGTATTACTGCACAGCGGACAAAATAATTATGACGGCAAGATTCTGGATTATCTGCGAGGCGCCGGTACTGCAAGCGAGATAGCGGCAGGCAGTTATGATATAGGTTTTGTTCGTGGATTTAGCGGCAGTGTAGGCTCAGTTGGTGTTAATACTCTGGAAGGTTTTGGAACCATTACTACCCGAGACTTAACGAGTTTTGCTGACGGCGCTGCTTTCAGCAGTTTCTTATCCGGTGTCGATGTGCTAGTCATTCCATCTCACACCACTTGCGGCGGCTGCGATTTGACTACTGCGGATGCCGATATACTTGAAAGTTTTTCCGGTGAAATCACTTCTTTCTTTAATGCCGGCGGAGACATCTATGCAAACTCTGGCGCAAGAGATACTACGTTTTACAATTTCTTGCCACCGAGTGCTGTGGCTTCCGGCACTTCAATCGGCGGATCAAGCGGTTTCACAGCAACTGCTGCGGGTCTAGGTATCGGCATTGCGAATAATAATATCAACGGCTTTCCAACACATAACCGGTTCAATTCTTTTGATCCTGCTTTTACTGTTTTTGAAACCCGGGGTACTGAAACCATTTCTATCGGAATCAGGGATGCTACAATCGGAGGCGGAGGCATAACTACTGGTGGCGGTAGCACCGTACCAGAACCAGGCACGATAGCGCTACTTGGCTTGGGTGCATTGGGATTGGCTCGTAGTCGTAAAAAAGCTTAAAAATTGAACATTCCAGAAATATGATATGGATTTTGGCTCGGGTTTTGTCGGAAACAGTAACGCCTGTCTTCGCAAACCCGACTGCAACAGGGAGGTTCTGCTTGTAATTTGATAATTTCTTATCGATAAATTACCGTCATTAAATTAAGCTGTTTTGATTAGTATTTAGATGTGTAGGTGCAAACTCATTCGCACTGGTGCGAATGAGTTTGCACCGCCTACTCGCATTTTCTTAACTTGAGAACGGTAGTGGCCTATAAATTGAGGGTATCATAAACTCTCTTCACCTGATTTGCTCTTTACTGCAGCTCTAGTGAATACTTCGACTGCGCAAGCGATCACATATTCGACAAGTCACCAACTATCTTCTCTTGGTTATCCTCATGTCCTTCAAGGTAGTAAAAACAAGTTAGGTAACGCACAATAAATAACTCGCCAGGATGCGTTGGATTTTTATTCGTCTTCAAGGCTCAACGCAGGGAGCATAGCAAGCTATGTACCGGAGTTGCACAGCTTCCGCACCTGCTCTCGCTAAGTACCTACATCCCTGTAGGCAACGCTGAAGACGGATAAAAAGACAAGTAAGCCGGATGGCTATTTATTGTAAATTGCCTTATAGCGATTAAGGATATATGACGACAACAGCGCTCATTTTCGAATTTGGAATTATGCTTTCTCCGGGCCGACACATCCCTGATGTGTTTGACGACAGCATCCTTGCTGCCGGACACTCGCGGTATCAAATACCCGAACCCCTGCTTTGCATAAGTTAACAAAGTAGAATTAAGACTTAAAAATAAATTTTCTATCTATTCTTTGAAAAACGAAATGTTTTAATTCTTTTCTAATGTTTTTAACAGTGCGATAGCCGCATTCTTTTCTGAAAAGTTTTGCTCGGATTTTACCAAGGTATTGAGTATTTTGCTCGCTTGCTCAAGCTCGCCATTTAAAACATAAGCATTGGCAAGATGATATTGGGCATCATAACCTTCAGGCATCAGTTGGCTGGCCTTTTCAAGAATTTTTATGCCCTCTGCAAGTCTGCCTTGTTTGACCAGGATACTTCCATAGGTATCCATGACAGCAGCGGATTTTGGCGCTTTTTGATAGGCTGTTTCAGCAAGTGATAATGCCTCAGGGTTATTTTGTTGATAATATAACCAGGCAAGATTGTTCAAAATCAAAACATTATTAGGCTGTTTTTCTAGTATAGCTTTGTAATGTTTTTCTGTTTCGTTAATATTTTTCTGTTGCTCATAAATACTTGCCAGTTTGAAATGGGCTGTCAAGTTTTGAGGATTCTTTTGTAATACTGTATTTAAAAAATCAATCGCATTAGACTGTTTTCCCTGATCAACCATTATGTTGACAATGACATTAAGAACTTTGTCATTTGGTTTTAAGGAATAACTTTTTTGATAAGCAGAGAGGGCTTGATTCAGTTTCTTTTCAGTGAGATAAATATTACCTTCAATAAATTCCCCTAATCCTGATTTGGGTGACAATTGTTTGACTTTTTCGATTAATTGCAAAGCTTCCTGATAATGTTCAAGTTTGGCTAAAATAGCTGCTTTTGGAATTAACGTTCGCGGATCATTTGGAGCAATAGTTGCAATCTCATCCAGTAAATTAAAGACTTGTTTTTGATTTTCTGGCTGCTTGGTCAGCAAGTTTGCCAACATAAAACGGTGCCGGATATCCTTTTCATTATGCTGTATTATTTTTTCTAATGTTTGTATAGCTCGTTGCTCCTTGTGGTTAATCAGTTGAGCGTCGGCCAGAAAGGAAAGCGCCTCGTTATTGTCAGGGTAACGACTAATGAGATCCAAAGCTAACAAGAGTGTTTTATCAGGCTTTTTTTGTTTCGCATATAATTTTAATAAATTGCGGTCAACTGTAAGCTCCGGCCTGATATTGCCTCTATTTTTACGCTGTGCAGTTAACAGTAAATTTTCAACGTTTTGATTTTGTTTTTCCCGTGTTGCAATATCAGCTAATAAAAAATAAGCATCAATGGCCTTGTCGTTTATAGTTAATGTTGCGTTGGCTTGTTCTTTGGCTTGAGCTAATTTCCCTGTTTTTAAGTAAATCATGGCAAGCCCTAAATGAGCTTTCTGGTTGACAGGATCAAGTTTTAAAGATTTTTGAAAGTTTTGAATGGCAAGATCGTTGTTTTTTCTTAAAGATTCTATTAGCGCCAGTATATTCAAAAATTCCGGTTCTTTCGGGGATTGTTCAATAAGGCTGTTAATTTTATTTGCCGCATCATCAAGTTGATTTCTCTGTATCAGAGTGAGTGTATCAAGAAAATCTTGTTTTTTAAGCGTGGTTTGTTGTTGATCTAATGTTTCTAAATTGAAATAGGAACTGCCGAGATTGCTTTCCTGAGGCGGCATTAATAAATCATTTTGTTGCTTATCCAATATTTCGTAAGATGCGCCCATCACTAATGGGTTGGAGATTATAAGACTTATTGCCAAGGTTATTTGTTTTATATTCATAATATCTATTAGGTGCAAATTTGTAAGCTATTGGATTTAATCATAGTCCTTTTTTTTATATCTGACTATCATCATCTGGAGCAAATGTTTAGTTTATAAGCAGACTTTTGTTTTGTGATTCCGAACTATTAAAATCTAATACTAATTTATAATTGGTAGCTTACGAAAGATTATTTTAGTAATGTAAATAAACGCTCCCAATCAAATGATGGTCCAGGATCCGTTTTTCTGCCCGGTGCAATATCACTATGACCGGTAATACGTTGTTTATCAAGTTTGGAATATCTTTGCAGTAACAGCTCAATGACCTGGGCCAGTTGCTGGTATTGCTGATCAGTGTAGGGCTCAGCTTCAGTGCCTTCCAGTTCAATACCGATAGAAAAGTCATTGCAGCGTTCCCGGCCTTGATAACGGGATAATCCTGCATGCCAGGCCCGTTTCTGAAAAGGCACGAACTGCACCAGTTCGCCATCCCGCTTGATTAATAGATGTGCAGAAACCTTAAGCTGCACTACGTTTTTAAAATAAGGGTGCTCAGCCGGATTGAGGCGGTTACAGAAAAGTTGCTCAATATAATGATTGCCAAATTGTTGCGGCGGCAGGCTGATACAATGAATAACCAGTAGTGAAATATCATCCGGGTCTGGACGTTCATCGTAGTTGGGAGACTGAATCTGCTGAGCAATGTCGATACAATGTTCTTCTATGTTCATGCACTAAACCTATAAAATCCGCAAATGTAACCGTACCAAGTATAATAAGCCAATTAACAATCGATTTTAGTTAATTATGATCACACAGCCTTCACAACAAGAAATCAGTCTTTATCTCCAGGAAGATATGGGTAGCGGTGATATTACTGCCGGCATTATTCCAGAGACAGTTCATGCCGATGCGACAGTGATTACACGGGAGGGTATGGTGCTGTGTGGGCAGGCGTGGTTTAATGCGGTTTTTAAACATCTCAACCCAAGTATTCAGATAAACTGGCTGTTTTCCGAAGGTGATGATGTAGACAGAGATTCCGTCTTATGTGAATTACAAGGTCCGGCCAGGGCTTTGTTAAGTGGGGAAAGAACTGCGCTGAATCTATTACAAACCCTGTCTGCAACAGCGACTGTTTCCAGAGCATATGCTAATGCTGTGGCCGCTACCGGTTGCAAGGTGTTGGATACCCGTAAAACTATTCCCGGACTCAGGTTTGCACAGAAGTATGCGGTTAGTTGCGGAGGCTGTTTCAATCATCGTATTGGCCTATATGATGCTGTATTAATCAAGGAAAACCATATTATTGCAGCGGGTTCAATCGCTAAGGCGATCAAGATTGCCCGGGCGATAACCAATGTACTGGTGGAAGTGGAGGTGGAAGATATGGATGAATTTAAATTGGCTTTGGCTGCGCGACCAGACCGCATCATGCTGGATAATTTTTCCATGCAGAATATGCGAGATGCGGCAGCAATGAATGCCGGGGGTGTTGAGCTGGAAGCATCCGGCAATATTGACTTGGAAAATATCCGCAGTATTGCAGAAACCGGGGTTGATTATATTTCCATCGGCGCTTTGACCAAAAATATTAAGGCAATCGATTTATCCATGCGTATTAATCTGGACGGCGAACATGATTAAAAATGTCGAACAAATAGTCAAACAAATCAGTCACGGTGTTTATGTGATTGCAGTCAGTAACGGTGAGCGGGAAAATGCTTTTACTGCTGCCTGGGTTATGCAGGTGTCTTTTGATCCTTTATTGATGTGTTTCAGTATTAATCCCGCACATTATTCCTATAAATTATTAAAGACAGGTGGTATTTGCACCATCAATGTGTTGGCTAAACAGCAATATGCCATTGCTGAACATTTCGGCACCTCCGGGCTAAAGGATAAAATGGCCGGTTATCAATGGCATAGGGCGATAACCGGCGCTCCTGTTTTGTCAGAAAGTTTGAGTTATTTTGATTGCCGCGTGAGTCGCTATGCTGAAGCGGGTGACCATAAGATTGTCGTATGTGAAGTGGTTGATGCCGGGTTTTTAAATACCGGTGAACTTATGCTGTATAACGAAACCGGTAATCTGGATGGTAGCAATGAAATTTATGCCGGTGCAGTCGATTAACATAACCTCATTGTCAGTGCCATTCTGTAATCGCCCCTAAGCCACATAATTATCGGCAAAAACAAGAGCATGTAATATAATACTTACTTTTTTTAATGTTGATTTCAAGTCGACTTGGATATTATATAAGGGAGAGATCTCAATGTGTTGGAGTGGAGAGGCGTCAGGCGTTCTGGCCGTTGCAGGCTTAGCTACTGCTGCCTATGTTGCCTATAAAGGTGAATCAAAAGAATTGTGGATTCCATTAACCTATTTTGCGTTGATGGAGTTATTACAGGCTGCTACCTATGTTTATATAGATCTTTGTGATAACCCCAATAATCAGTTGCTGACTCTATTTGGCTATATACACATTGCCTTTCAGCCTTTTTTCGTTAACATGGTGGCGATGTATTTCATCCCGGAAAGCGTTAAACTGAAAATAAGAACCACTGTTTATACCATTTGTGCAATGGGTTCAGTAGCGATGCTGGTGAAAATGTTTCCATTTGACTGGGCTGGCGCCTGTGTAGTGGGTGTGGAAGGATTTTGTGGTACGCAAACCTGTTCGGTTTCCGGGGAATGGCATATTGCCTGGCAATTGCCTCTAAACGGTTTAATGTCTTCACCAGTTAGTTGGCTGTTTGGTTTTGATTGGGGGTTACATGCCTTTACCTATATTTTAGTGGCTTTCTATATGCCGGTTATCTATGGTTCATGGCGTTTTGTTGGTTTTCATTATTTGATCGGACCGTGGATTTCTGATATTACTACTAATGATCCAAATGAATATGCGGCAGTTTGGTGTTTATTTTCTATCGCTCTTTGCGTATCGGTAATCAAGACCCCTATCAGAAAATATTTGCATGTCAAAAAGTGGCCTTATTATCAAAGGCAGGTTGCTGATAGTTTGTAAATAAGCGATAGTTCTTAAAAAGCTAAATACTTTTCTTCTTTTTTGCGTGGGTGGTGAAGAACACGTCCTGTAGAACGAAGAAAAGCTTAAAACACGCATTTCAAAGCTGTAAATTTTTTGCAGTTTCCTCCATTTTCAGGATGTGCTTAGCACATTGACTTTTGATTATGCGAAGGATAAGGATTTTTATATGCGTTATTGGGTAAGCATAGCCGTTTGATTGGCAATGGTAATCGAAGAAGTCAACCAGATAGCAGGGTGCGGAACGCACCCTGCTTTAATCAAGAAAAAGCAAGCAGCTTAAAGGAGTTTTTTAAGTCCTTCAAAAGCTTTTTCCGCCATACCTAAATGATCTTCACCATCTTGCATATTAGATTTTCTGAATGCTGATCTGGCTTTTTTCAAATGGGCGTTAGCGCGAGCACGAGCTACGTCAACTTTATCATTGGCGTTAATTTCTTTGCTGGCTTTCAGCGCTGCTTTAACATGGGCAATCACTGTTGGTCCATTTTTGCCTTCATCAACAGCTTTAATAGCCATTCCAATATGGCCTAAAACCATATCAATGCCTTGCATAGGACCAAAACAAGTTCTTCCTGATTCACAGGCAACAGCGGCTGTTGAAAAAGAACCTAAAGAAAGTGCTAATGAGAAAGCAACGATAGCGCTTTTTAATAATTTCATAAATGTAAACCTCATTGTTGTTATTTTGATTGACATGTCACTGTTAATTGAATATTTAATTAGCCACATGTGATGTTCGATTCTAGCATAATTATTATGGATGTTGCATGTATTCATCCGGCTACACCTTGTCTGATATGACTTTTTTTGAAATCAGTCATCATCCCTTTTTACTACAACTCGCCTATTATTCAATTGATCTATTGATAATTTAAATAAAATCGGCGCACAGCAGACAGAGCAATCTTCAAAATACTCCTGTTCTACAACCGAATTATCGATTAAAACATCAATCGTTTCCCCGCAGTAGGGACAATCAATACTAAGTTCATCCACTATTGGGCTTTCCTCAAGATTACATCCAGCCAGGCCGCCGGTAACAAGCGTTTTAAATAGCCGAACAAATAGGTAGGAAAGGTCACATAATAACGAACTTTAGGTTTTTTGGCTTCCAGAGCATGAATTACTTTTTCAGCAACTGCTGTTGCCGGCAGGGTAAATGGAACTGCGGGACCTTCCTTTTGCAAACGTTCTTCCATGGCCTTGTAAGTGTGTTTATGAAAACTGCTTTCAGCATCAATATTCTTTTTGTACATGGCAAAAGCATTTTTTCTGAAATGGCTCTCAATGGGACCCGGTTCAATCAAAACAACATCAATATTAGTGCCGTGCAATTCAATGCGCAAGGTGTCAGCTAAGCCTTCAAGGGCAAATTTGCTGGCATTGTAAGCGCCGCGATAACGCATAGCGACAAAACCCAGAACAGAGCTGTTGAAGATAATGCGTCCATGGCCTTGTTTCCGCATCAACGGAATCAATAAGTTATTCAGTTCATGGGGGCCGAAAAAATTAGTTTCAAACTGCTCTTTCAGTACCGCACGTGTTAAATCTTCTACTGCGCCCGGCTGACCATAAGCGCCGTTATGAAAAACTGTATCGATTTTGCCGTCAGTCAGTTCGATTAATTCCTGTACCCCTTGTTGAATACTTTGGGAAGACGCCAGATCCAGAGTTAGTGTTTCAAATCCCTGGTTGCGTAAGCGATCAACATCAGCCGGTTTTCTGGCTGAACAGATAACCCTGTGACCGCGTTTTTTTACTTCAATGGCGGTACTATAGCCAATTCCAGTGGAACAACCCGTGATAAATAGAGTTTTAGATGTTGTCATTCTTTTGTCAGTTCTGATTCATTAAAATAAAAACTTTTACCACTGCTGCAATCAACCAGAAATACCAATTGCTGTTTTTGACTTTTTATATTCAGCTCATCGGCTTCGACACGTTGGCAATGGCCACTATTTAACGCTTTTAGCGCTGCCAGACGACGAAACTTTTCAATTTCCGGCAGACGAGGTTCAAATTGCTTAACCAGGGGGGGTAATTTATCTGGGGTATAAGGCGGTATGGCAAATGCAGAATATTGCTTGGGGCTGTTTTTAATGAGCGCCTGGGTGATGGCACTTTCAGCCAGCGTGGCTTTTTTTCGCTGCTCTATTTTTTGCGCAAGAAGTTGCCGTTGCCGTTCCTGTTGTTGTTTTTGCTGTTGTTTTTGCTCTTCATTGAGTTTCTGTCGGTTTTGTTGTTGTGTCAGATCAATTTTAGAGCCGGTTTTGATATTCATTTCAAATGCCTGCTTTTGTTTTTCGCAGGGCTTGGCTTGATAACTGGTATTACCTGTAGAATCGGTACATTTGAAGACGCCGGCAATGCTATTGGCGGAAAAAAATGAGGCTAAAATAAATAATGAGACTTTCATTTCATACCTTAAGTATCAGAATTAATGGATAACACTATTACTCAGTCCGTTCTTCATGTAAATAGGTCTTTTCAGTATAGTAGCGAATGACCCATAAAAACAGGCAAGCGGTAATTAACATCAAGCCGCTGAAAAACCAGAAATAATCGGCACCCGCCAGTTTACTGCTGCCATTATCATTTTGAATAAAAAAATTAACGGCGCTGGTAAACAGATTACCGACGGCGACAGATAAAAAATAAAACGCCATGATAAAAGATTTCATGGTTTTGGGCGCCTGGGTGTAAGAAAACTCCAGACAGGTAATTGACACCATCACTTCGGCAGCAGTTAATAGGACATAAGCCAGTAACTGCCAGCTAATGTGTACACTCGCCCCATTATCCAGCTGTGTTTGAATGATTGCTGCAATAGCAAAAGCGATGACGGTAACAAACAGACCGATAGCCATTTTTTTTAACTCAGTCAATTGCATAATTTTATTTAGCGCCGGATAAATCCAATAAGAAAACAACGGCGCCATCAGCAGGATTAATAAAGGATTGGCAGCCTGAATCTGAGAAGGTAGTAATTCCATTCCCAGAATCATACGATCCATTTTTTGTGCCTGTAACACCCAGGAAGAACCTATTTGCTCAAATAAAGCCCAGAATACCGCAATAAACAAGTAGATCGACGCCAGTTTGGTTAATGCTGCCCGGCCGGTATGCCCCAAACTTTCACGTACAAAATTCATACCGGCAGGCGGGATATGTACAAAGCGGTAGCGTCCACTCCGGAATACAATCGTTGCCAACAACATCAATAGGCCGGGAACAGCAAAAGCGACAGATGAGCCATATTCAGCCAGCAGCCAGGGAATAATTAACATGGCTGCAAAAGCGCCGAGGTTGATGGAAAAATAAAACCAGCCAAACACTTTACTTAATAGATGATGGCTTGATTTGCCGAATTGATCGCCCAGATGGGAGGACACGCAGGGTTTGATACCGCCGGCACCCAAGGCAATCAGCCCCTGTCCCAATAACAGGCCTATGCGGGTGTCATCAACCGCCAAAGTAAAATGTCCGACACAATAAAATAACGATAACCATAGAATAGTACGGTATTTGCCCAATATGCCGTCAGCCAGTAATGCGCCAAGCAGCGGCATAAAATAAACCGCTGAAACAAACAGATGAAAATATCCTTGTGCTTCATTTTTCGACATCACCTCCAATTGACCTTCTGCATTCATCAAATACTGGGTCATAAAAATAACCAGAATGGCGCGCATACCATAGTAACTGAAGCGCTCAGCAGCTTCATTGACGACGATAAACGGTGTTCCTGGCGGCAGTCCTTTGCCAGCAATCGGGGCTGTTTTGTATTGAGCCATGTTTTAAAAAAATCTGATTTTTCTAGCTATGAAAATAAATATGCAGTTTATACAATAGGGAACTTTACATGAAATGTTTCGTCTGAAGCCCGGTAAATCAAAGCCAAAAAGGAAATTACAGTCAATTATGCCTGAAACGAGTCAAAGTACTACACAAATCGCCCTACAACAGCTTAAATCCTATATCAACGAACAGATTATTGGCCAGGATGTGCTGGTTGAAAGAATGCTGGTGGGATTGTTGGCTGACGGACATATACTGGTAGAGGGTGCGCCCGGTTTGGCTAAAACCCGTGCAATTAATGTCTTAAGCAAAGGTATTGAGGCGGATTTTCATCGGGTGCAATTCACCCCGGACTTACTGCCGGCCGATTTAACGGGGACGGAAATTTACCGGCCCCAACAAGGGTCTTTTGAATTTCAAAAAGGCCCGTTATTTCATAATTTGATTCTGGCTGATGAGATTAATCGTTCTCCTGCCAAGGTCCAGGCGGCTTTACTGGAATCCATGGCGGAAAGACAGATTACCGTCGGCGGTACGACCTACCCGCTCCCGACACTGTTCATGGTGATGGCAACCCAGAACCCGATTGAACAGGAAGGCACCTACCCATTGCCGGAAGCGCAACTGGACCGGTTTTTATTGCATGTAAAAATCGATTACCCACAGGCCGAACATGAAAAAGATATTCTGCATTTGGCCCGCTCTGAAGCCAAAGGTGAATTTCAACAACAGAATCAGTTACCACCAGTCAGTCAACAAACTTTGTTTAAAGCACGTCAGGAAGTGCTTGATATTTATATGACGGACAGTCTCGAGCAATATTTGTTACAACTGGTTTTGGCGACCCGTAATCCCGGAGTTTACGGCGAAGACCTGGGCTCTTGGCTGCAATACGGCGCCAGTCCGCGCGCCAGCATTGCTCTGGACCGTTGTGCCCGGGCCAAAGCCTGGTTACAGCAGCGTGATTTTGTCGGGCCGGAAGATATTCAGGATATGGCTTATGATGTATTGCGCCATCGGCTGATTTTGTCCTATGAAGCGGAAGCGGAAGGGATTACTACCGATCATTTTATTAAAGAATTGATTGCCAGAATCGCCGTACCGTAAATGAAAGCAGTGCAAGATAGTGACAATAACCGGATTGAGGTTCATTTAAAAACACTGGTTGATCTCTCGCAGTCGGCCTCGGCATTAAATTTACATCATAATCAAATCCGTTGCGGACAAAGCGGTAGTTATTTATCCCGCTTTAAAGGGCGAGGTATGGAATTTGATGAGGTGCGCTTGTATCAACCCGGGGATGATATTCGCAGCATCGATTGGCGGGTGACCGCGCGTACCGGTAAAACACACACCAAAGTTTTCAGAGAAGAAAGAGAGAGACCGGTGTTTGTTTCAGTTGATTTTCGTCCGGCCATGGCCTTTGCCACCCGGGGTGTTTTTAAATCAGTACAGGCGGCAAAGCTGACTGCTATATTGGCCTGGGCTGCGCAACAGCATGGCG
>CAYYSO010000053.1:0-14520 GCA_964474415.1 uncultured Methylomarinum sp.
ATGTCTCAACTGAAATTAAAACGAATAAATCCAGTGGGTTGTTTAGAAAAATATTGGATAAATTAAGGGCATCAAAATAATCTATACGCACTGAAATGAGTCAATACAAAATTATTTTTACGGGACCTGTCGGCGCCGGCAAAACTACAGCAATTCAATCAATTAGTGATGTGCCACCGGTAAAAACAGATGCCGCTGCAAGTGATATGACTAAAAGCCGGAAATCAACTACTACAGTCGCTATGGATTATGGAGTAATGAATCTGGACGGCGGAGAGAAAATTCATCTTTATGGCACACCGGGACAAGAGCGCTTTGATTTTATGTGGGATATTTTAACCACTGGAGGAATTGGCTTGATTTTATTGTTGGATAACACTAGAACTGATCCATTCCAAGATATGAACTTTTTTTTGAATTCATTCAGTCAATTCATTAATGAAACGAGCATTGCTATTGGGGTAACGCAAATGGATCTTAGCAATAAACCGACAATTGAAGACTATCATAATCAATTACAGAAGACTGGATTGAAGCCTCCTGTTTTTTCCGTTGATGCCCGGCAAAGAAATGATGTGTCGGTACTGGTGCAGGCTTTACTGTATTCAATAGACCCCGGAATGGAAGGGGAATGATGTGAGCAGCTTGAAACTGACGGAAGGGTTGTTTCTATATCCCACTGCTCCCGGCGCCTATTATGCGATTTCAGCGCATGAAGACGACAAGACCAGAAGGTTTTTACAAAAGTTATTGCAGCAACCCATTACTCCGGAATTGTCAATTCAACAATTGAAGAAATTAACTGAAATGGATGATGAAGAGAAAGTGTTGGAGTTGCTGAATCATTGTCAGAAACTGGGGTGGCTTCAGGGTGTAAAAGAAGCAATAAAAGCTCCGCAAGGTACACTGGAGGAAATCCTACCGGATTTATTGCAACAGGTTTCTGAAAGCGGAAAGGTTTTATTAGCTGATGACCAGGGCTTTTACCTGGCCTGTACTGGTTTTGCTCATGAGACTGCAGAAGAATTGTCGGCATTAAGTGCGGAAATTGCAACAGTACATAAACGTCGATCAGGTTTGCTAATGAATAATTTAGGTTTAGCCAGTCATGCCTGGGCGATTGTCGATGCTTTTGGGAATAGTCAGATTGGATTTTGGCCGGTTTTTATAGGCAAAAATCGGTTTGTCATTGCTATTTCAGGGATTCCTCATTTTAATCAGGCAGGCTTTGTGGAGTTGATATGGGCATTAAGTATTCGTTATTCTAAATCAGCCTCTAAAAATTGATTCTGAGTGCTGTAGATATTTTAAAAATATAGAGTAATTTAAGAGGATAAAAAATATGAGAGCAGATATGTTGACATCTGTTTTAAGTGAATTGAACGGAACTTCAGCTGATATTGAAGCTTCAGGTGTTATTTCTACAGATGGATTAATGATGGCATCGGTTTTACCCGCAGGTCTGGATGAAGACAGGGTTGGCGCTATGAGTGCGGCTATGTTGTCATTGGGGGATAGAACTGCTCAGGAATTAAATCGTGGAGGATTGGAACAAGTGTTGATTAAAGGAGACAGTGGTTATGTTTTGATGACCTATGCCGGTGAAGAAGCAGTATTGACGGTTATGGCAAAACCTAATGCAAAATTAGGTCTTATTTTTCTGGATGTAAAACGGGCCGCTGAAAGTATTTCCGAGTTGCTTTAGTCCACTGACATTTCCTGAAGAGAGTGCATCATGATTTATGATATGAAACCCGAAGATATCGTTGGGGAATATAAAGAAGTGGCCTTAGATCTTTATCGTTCGATTACCAGAAATATTTTATATACAGAGATTGAAACGCCATATCCAGATGGTAAACTGATTGTTTCTACCACAACACCAGAAGGTATTATCACCCATGTTAATCGGTCCTTTATTGAAATGTCAGGTTATTTGGAAGAAGAATTGATTGGCGCCCCGCACTCAATTTTAAGGCATCCCGACATGCCGCCCGCTGCCTTCAAAGACCTTTGGGATACTGTGGGTAGAGGGAGAAAATGGCAAGGGTTTGTTAAAAACCTGCGTAAAGATGGAGGTTATTATTGGGTAAAAGCCACTGTCATTCCCAATGTCAGAAATGGGAAACTTGTGGGTTATACTTCGGTACGCAGAAAACCGTCCCGCACTAAAGTGGAAGAATGTATGAAGCTTTATCCAACACTTTTTTAATACGGGAGATCATGATGGCTTATACATTTACTGTCAGTCCCGACTTTACTCCCGATCACTTGTCCGGATGGTATATTTTCAACACTTGGTTGCAAAAACAAACCGGGGAAGGTATTCATCTGGAAATGTATAACGATTTTCACAGTCAAAGGGATGCGATACAAGATAACTTGGTTGATTTAATTTATGCCAATCCGTTTGATGCTGCAATGTTGGTCAGAGAAAAAGGCTTCAGGCCTTTGGTTAAAGCTGCAGGAGAGTCTGATGAGGCTATCATAGCCGTCAGTGCTGCTAATAAGGTGGAAGATGTTGTCCATTTATCGCCCGGTATTAAGGTAGCCTATACTGAAGATCCTGATGTTCAAATGATGGGTATGATTATGTTGGAACCCGGTGATCTGGATAGCGATAATACCTTGCCGGTTTTATCGGATAGTTATGTATTGGTTGCTAAACATTTGTTGAAAGGCGAGGCAGATGTGGGTATTTTTTTGGCTGAAGCTTATGATGATTTGTCAACCGTGATCCGGAAACAGCTCAGGGTATTGGTCAGGAGCCAAATCAGCGTGATTCATCATTCATTGATGATCGGACCGGGACTGTTACATAAACGTTCTGAAATTCAACAGTTGCTGATCAACATGGTCAATGAAGAAAAAGGACAGGGTGTATTAAAAAACCTGGGCTTTACTGCATGGGAGAAAGTGGAGGACGAAGAGATGGAATTCATGATTGATTTGATGGATACCTTAGTGACCTGATGAGTATGCAAAAACTGGTGGTCGCTGTCTCATCCCGGGCATTATTTAATCTGGATGAATCGCATAGCGTTTTTGAACAGGAAGGCAAGGAAGCTTTTTGTCGTTATCAGATAGAACACGAAAATGAGATTCTGGAACCCGGATTCGGCTTTTCTCTGGTTCAAAAGTTTCTCAATATCAATCAATCAGTTCCTGATTCGCCTCTGGTTGAAATAGTGCTTCTTTCACAGAACAGCGCGGATACCGGCTTACGAATTTTCAATTCAATCAGTCATTATCAGTTGAATATAAGCAGAGCGGCATTTACCAGTGGGGTATCTCCTTATGGCTATATTCCGGCATTCGGTGTGCATTTATTTCTGTCGGCAAATAATGAGGATGTAGAGAAGGCGTTAGCCGCCGGATTTGCTGCAGCAACTATCGTTTGTGGTTCAAGCGGAAATCAGTCCGAACAGTTACGTATTGCTTTTGATGGTGATGCGGTATTGTTTTCAGACGAATCGGAACAGATTTATCAGCAACAGGGCCTGGATGCGTTTACTGAAAATGAGCGCAATGATGCCCACAAACCTCTGGCCGGTGGGCCATTTAAAGAGTTTTTGGCCGCTTTGCATCGTATTCAGACACATTTTCAGCAGAGTGAATCTCCTATCAGGACGGCATTGGTCACCGCTCGCGCGGCGCCGGCTCATGAGCGTGTTGTGCGTACTTTGAGAGATTGGGATATTCGTATTGATGAAGCGTTTTTTTTAGGCGGTATGCAGAAAGGGCCTTTTTTAAAGGCTTTTGGCGCCGATATATTCTTTGATGATCAAAAGGGGCATTGCGAGTCTGCCGAGAACCATCAAATTGCAGCAGCCCATGTCCCTCATGGGGTTAATCAAAGCTGACCTGATAGCGAACAAAGAACGGACTGTATTCCACCAGTGAGTCGAGTCTGGCGGTTTTGTTATTAAATGCAATAGCAGAGCCGTTGTGATATCTTTCAGTTGCCAGCAAAATTTCAGGGCGGTCAGTTGCTTCATTGATCACTATGACTGTTTTGCTGTTTTCCTTATCAGAATTAATATTATAAACTGCAAGTCGGCCCTGAAATTTTTCAATCAAAAATTGGGTTGTATTTAAAGATTCTACAGATTTCTGTTGTCTGATAATGCCGGGTATCACTACATTATTATTGTTAATCAGAATGACCGGTTCGCCATTTAAATGATCAGAATTTTTACATTCCGCTATCAGAAAGTTTTCCTTTGAAGTTTTCAGGCATTTAACCGGTTGCCCCATTTTAATTGTTGCAAAGGATGTTTTTTTATTCAGAGCGCTCGCTGAATCGCTGAAAAAATTCTTTTCATAAACCAAGGGCTCCAGAGACATATCATATTCGGCTTTTCTGTCTTCTGCTATCTCAGCGCTGAGTTTATGAATTCTGATTAGTTTTTCCCGTTCATTCAGAAAGTCACAAATAGCCGGATATCCGGATAGCATATTAAATATTACCGGGGCAGAAGGAATACTGTCGATAATCAGTTTTTTATATCCGGATAACTGTCGAAATAATCTCCTTAATTCGGAGTCGCTGATATTACTTGTAAACGAACTGGATTGGATAAGTTCTTCAAGCGCTGTGGTATCAATTGCAATATCGTTATCATTAAAAGGCTGACTGGGTTGTGTAGTTTGACAAGGTATTCCACTCTTGAAACTCCAGTAAAAAAGACTTGTTTTTTTCTGATCGGTTTTTAATTCCAGTAAATGAAAATATTGATTGGCGAATGAATAAATAGCCTGACTGTCAGCGTTGGATAGTTTATGGGAGGCAGAAATTGTAAATAACAAATTTCGCTTTAAAACGGCTTCTATTGAAGACTGTGATTTGAATTCCGGAATTTTAACGGTAATATTTTGTCGCAGGCAATTGTTGGCAGTAGTGAAAGAGTACAGTTCGCCGCTTTTGCTCCATAATGTTTCGGAAGGCATTTCATTAAATACACTGCTAATGCGTAAATATTGACCAATAATTTGTAGTGCATAATAAACAGCCTGTTGTTTCTGCTCCATTGCTAATGTTTCAGCATCGATCAGTGAATGAAACGCCAGACTCAGATTTCTGAATAACTGCATACTGAGTTTTGCTATTTTGATAGCTATATCTTTATTTTTTTTATTTGGAGTATGGCTTACTGTTGAAGACAATGTGTTTGATAAATGTAAGGTTGTCGGGGTAAGTTTGAGCAAAATCGGAAAAATCAGTTGCTGATCACATTCAATTTTTCTTAACTGATTGATTACTTTGTTCAACTTACTGGCAGCGTTGACAGTACTGAGCAAACTGATTGACTCTAGCCATGTGGCGACGGAATCACCGGTGAGTTCAAAAGGTAATGGACTGGTATTTGACATGGCTATATCGCAGTATTTCAGAAAATATTATCTTAAATTTTAGTTGAATTATGATTATTTTCTGAGAAAAACCCGGCATTTTTATTACTGTAAAAGCGCTTTATCAGGAAGAAATCTGGGGAAAACCAATAAGGGTCAGGGCTATTTTTCTGATGCCATAAATTGTTGTTTGATAGTATTAAAACTTAGCAGCTGTTTCTGTACTTTGGCATTGAATGTTGCTGCCGGAAACTCACCTTCGCTGTTAACAGTGCCAGGCTCCATATCTGTCAGATATCGCAGAGCCTCATCAACAGTTCCAACGGTGTAAATGTTAAACTGTCCTGCTTTAGCCGCATGCACCACATCCCAGCGTAGCATCAGGTATTTGATATTGGTGGCTGGAATGATGACGCCATGACTGCCGGTTAATCCTTTTTCCTTACAGATATCAAAGAAGCCTTCAATTTTTTCATTAACGCCGCCTATTGGTTGTACCTGTCCTAATTGATTAACAGAGCCGGTAATAGCGAGATCCTGTCGTAAAGGAACTTCGGCCAATGATGATAAGATGACGCACAATTCCGCCAATGAAGCGCTATCCCCCTCCACATGACCATATGATTGTTCAAATACCAGGCTGGCAGTCATTGAGAAAGGCGTTTTGCGGGCATAACGAGCGGCAATAAAACTGGATAAAATCAATACGCCTTTAGAATGAATCGCTCCTCCCAGTTCTGTCTCTTTTTCGATGTCAACTACTTTACCGTTACCCAGGCGGGTTGTGGCGGTAATGCGGGAAGGCTGGCCGAACATAAACTCTCCTAATTGCAATACTGACAGTCCGTTAATTTGGCCAGTCACCTTGTTTTCGGTATCAATAAAAACCGTACCGCGGTGAATATTTTCGTATAATTTCTCCCGGATTCTGTCCAGACGATGAATTTTATGTTCGATGGCTTGTTGAACATCGCTGTTGGCAATGACATCATGACCATTAAATTGGGCCCAGTAGTCCGCTTCGGTTAATAAATCCTTGATGCTGCGCAAGTGAGTAGATAATTTTTCGGAATCGCCCGTTAACCTGGAGCTTTGTTCAATCACACGCGCCACGGCTTGTGGGTTTAGGTGGCGCAGGTTTTCGCGTCTGGCAATAGTGGCCAGCAGGCGGGCATATTCAAGTTCATTATTAGTACGGTTGACCGAGTCGTCAAAATCAGCTGCAACTTTAAACAAGTCCTGAAATTCAGGGTCATACTGGTTCAGAATATAATAAATAAGACGGTCGCCATAAAGGATCAGTTTCAGATCCAGCGGGATCGGTTCCGGCTCCAATGATGAAGTACTAACCAGGCTTAATGAATGTTCCAGTGATTCGATACGGATTTCACCGGACTGTAAGACTCTTTTTAAACATTCCCAGGCATAGGGCTGTATTAATAGTTTACGGGCATCCAGGATTAAATACCCGCCATTGGCACGATGCAAAGCGCCCGGTTTGATCATGGTAAAGTCAGTTGTCAGGGCGCCCATAAATGCCTGATGGTCAAATCGCCCCAACAGGTTGGCATAGTTGGGGTGATCTTCAATTATCACTGGTGCAGAACTGCGGTCACCGTTGGAAATGATCAGATTAACATGATAGCGTTTGAAGGGGCTGGCTTCCTGTGGCGATTCCATAAAGGGCAGCGCTTGTTCGCGATGCGGGATAAAATCTCGGACATGCTGCATGATATCTGAGTTTACATCTTCCAGGTAACTTAGCACTTCAGAGTTGTGAGCATATTTATTTTTGAGTTCTTCAATGGAATGATTAACAGCCAGGGCGGCGACTTCACGATTTAGATGTTGCAGTTTGCGCTTGGTTTCTTTGCGCCAGACGGGAAATTTTTTCAGCAGTTTCTGTAAACGTTGCTGTAATTCCAGAATCCTTTGCTGATATTTTTGTTGTTCAGACTTGTCCAGTTTGTTGAATTTATCCGGACCGATGATATTATCTTTATCGTCAACAGGTGCAAAGGCATAGCCTGTCGGTGTTTCTGTCAGAATAATATGGGCGTTAATCGCTTCTTCACGTAATTGATTGATTTCATGAAGCTCACGCTTACGATACTGTTCTTCAATTTCTTCAGTTTTGGAACGATACTCATCGCCATCAAAAGCAGCAGGAATGGCGACGCCTAACTCATCAATTAATTGCTCCATATCCTCCTGAAATTCTTTTCCTTTAGCAGAAGAAAATTTAATCGCTTTGGGCTTGGCCGGCTCCTTAAAGTTATTGATATAACACCAGTCTGATGGAGCAGGGTGTTGCTGAGATTCGTGTTTAACCAGTTGTAGGATGGTGGTTAGTTTGCCGGTTCCTGATGGCGCCAGGGCAAAGATATTGTAGCCGCGCTGACCCATACGCATACCGAACTGAATAGAATCAATAGCGCGGTCCTGACCAAGAAAAATATCGATATCTTCCAGCTCGGACGTGTCCTTAAAATGAAAATGGCTAATATTACAGGGTTTATAGAGTTGATTTGGATCCAGCGTCTGTTTTTTCATTGTTATTCTTTAATGTTGGTTCCCCTTTATACAGAAGGAGAGAAATAAAAGATTCACCGCCCCTTAAAAAATAATAACATAAGCATTAGATTACTGTATCAGTAGGATAGAAATGTTTAATTCTGTTTCAAGACAGCAAATCATAGCGACAGCAGTGACTTTAGTTGTAGCATTAATTGTTATTACGCCTTTATGTGGATTGATATTTCGTTGTGGGTGTACCTGGCCAGGTCTGGGTTTGGATTCAGGCTGTAATTTTTATAACAGTAAGATTTTGCATAAATGTCCCTGGTGCGCTTCTTTAAATTCTGGAGTGTTCTCTGTTTCACTGTCTGTGTTTGCCGGATTAACGGCAGCTTTTAAATGGGGATATGGGCAAACAGGTGCCAGGGGGATTTGCAAACGTATTGTCATTGGATTGACTGTGTTTTTTTGTATGGCAGTTCTTGCGGGCTGGATTGCTGCCTTGTTGCAAGGATATCCTTTGTTTTGAAAGGTATTTTAAAGACTATGACTGGTTATGTATTTTAATAAATTCTTCAAATTCATTTAAAGGTAAGGGCTTACTGAAATAATATCCCTGAGCATAGCGACATTGTCGATTTAACAAAGCCAGTTGTTCTTGTTTCTCAACACCGGTTGCTATAACCTTGATGCCCAGTTTGTTGGCTAGTGTGATAATGGTTTCCACTAATATGGCGTTGGTAGGGTCGTTAATCATACTGTGAATATAAGAACGGTCGATTTTTATCACATCTACCGGAAATTTTTTCAGGTAACTCAAGGAAGAGTAACCGGTACCAAAACCATCCAGGGATATGTGTATGCCTTCCTGTTTTAATTTTTCGATGCTGTTCAGGTAGTTGTATTTTTCTTCAATAAATATTTTTTCGGAAACTTCAAAAGTAATACAGCCTGGTGATATGTGTTTGTTTTTTAAGATACTCAGCCATTTAATATGGCATTCGGATAAATTGTATTGAGCAACAGATTGATTTAATGATACTTGCAGGGGAGGTAAGCCTATAGTTGACCAGCGCTGAATATTACTGGCAACTTCTTCCATAACCCAATTGCCGATTTCCCGAATCAACCCGCTGTCCTCGGCGACCGGAATGAAATCATTTAACGGAATATAGCCGGATTGTGGCTGATTCCAGCGCAACAGGGTTTCGGCACAGGCTACCTTTTGCGTGACAACATCCATTATGGGCTGGTAATGCAGGCTGAATTCCCGGTTGGCCATTGCCGAGCGCATATCGTTAATCAGTTTTAGGCGTTTTTTTGCTTCTTGCTGTAGTGCTGGAGTGTAATAGTAATAGCTGTTGCGGCCATTGTTTTTGGCCATATACATGGCACTGTCAGCATTTTTCTGTAATCTGTCACTATCATTTCCATCATCCGGGAAAATAGTGATGCCGATACTTCCAGAAATGAAAACTTCTTGTTGATCAATAAAGATAGGTTGTTTGAAGGCATCGAATATTTTGCTGACAATCAGTTCAGCATCGGTTGCCTTATCCAGTTCAGGCACAATAATGGAAAATTCATCACCTCCTAATCTGGCGACAGTATCAGAATTTCTGACGGCTGTTTGCAGCTTTTTAGCGGTTTCCTGAAGAAGAATATCACCGGCATGATGACCGAGACTGTCATTGATCCATTTGAATTTGTCCAGATCCAGCAGCATCAATGCCAGTTTGTTGTTATTCCGCTTTGTCAGTTTTATAGCGCTAGTGAGTCTGTCCAGAAATAAGGTGCGATTTGGCAGTTGGGTTAAAGGATCATAATTGGCCCGAAATTGAATGGATTCCTCGTAGGCTTTTTGTTGACTGATATCTCTTAAAACTGAAATCGATTGAGAAATGCGGCCGCTCGCGTCTTTTAAGATAGAAATGGATTGCCAGACAGGAAGGTAATGACCGTCACGATGGCGAATTAAAACTTCACCTTGCCAAAAGTGCTTGTTCTTTAGTTGTTCGGCTACTTGTTTAAAAAAATCTTTATTAAATTTTTCGGTATTAAGAATAAATGATTTTTGCTTAAGAATTTCCTGCTCTGTATAGCCGCTGATTGCGGTAAAGGCGTCATTAACGGAAATAATCTGTTTTTTAGCATCAGTAATAAAAACCGCATCCGCTGTGTTGTCTAAAAAAGACAGTTTCAGATGTAAGTTTTGATCGGTTAGCTGCTGAGATGAAAGTACTTGCAAATTACCATGTAATCGCTTTACTACTCCGTTACTATCAACATCTGCGTTAATTCGGGTGCGATAGGTGGTTACCAGGATGTTGTCTGATAAATAGCGGAAAACATATTCGACCGGTTCGTGTGAAAATAAACAAATATTATTTTGCGTTTTGAACCGGGCCAAATCTTCCAGATGGATTTTTGCCGTGAATTCGTCATAAGATAAGGTGGATTTAGTCGGATTTTGTGGCGGTGACCAGTGCACAAGATTTTGGGAGGGGAGGTATTCCCAATGAGTTGTGTTCGGGGAAAGTGATGTGTTTGAGGAATGATGAAGAATGTTTTTTGGCTTTTTAAGTTGTATTTTCTGGAACTGCTGTTTTTCAAAAACCTGGAAAATGCTCAAACTGAGTTGATCAAAGTATTTCTGGATCAAGGTTTTTTTTACTACATAATCTATGCACCCCAAATGCATCGCTTTGGTTATCTGGCGGCAGTTCTTTTTATCACTTACAATGATTGTAGGCGACATGGCATGCTGCGCTTTTAAACGTTCCAGTAATGCAAAGGCATTGGGGGACGGTGTTAAAAAGTCAACAATTAACAAATCGTATGATTGGCGGTGTATTTTGGCAATGAACTCTTGTTCATTATTTGTTGTGGTGACTTGATAGCCTTTCCACTCAAGGCGCATTTTGATTTGAGCGACTAAAAAACTGTTGTTATCCAGATAAAGGATACGAAAAACGCCCATAAATTTAGCTGAGACTGGGGAGAAGGAGAAATTAAGTTATTACAATGGTAACAGTTGATTTATACAGCTAAATAGCGATTTAGTAAAGTTTTCTATGCTCTGGTGGTGCTGAACTCACAGGGGGCGCTGTATTTGTGATTGCATTTGTTATGACTCTTTATTTTATTGGGTAACTTGATTATGTATTTTTTTATTATTCTGAGTTTGACAATCAGTTATTTGGTTCATATCGAGCATACCTGGCTGTTATTTTTGCTTTCGCCAATATCACTGTATATTGGATTGCTTGGTGTTGTTGTTGCTTCAATATTGGCTCTATTCAGAAAATTTCCCTGTGGTATCTGGTATGACTTGTTTGCAAGTAGTACGTTACTGATATGGTATTACTATTGGTATCCCGATTTTCGCGATGGTTCACCGGTTTTTTACTACTTTCCATTATATTTTGCTCTGATTACAGCATTATTTTCCGTGTTGTTTATTAAACAACGAGAGCAGGTAGATGAAGCTGCGCTTGAGTTTTTACAGTGGCTGTCTGATTCCGGTCGTTTTAACCCGGCTGTCATTGTACTATTGGTGTTATTCGGTTTATTGCTGAAGCAGCATTTCCTTCTGTATCCGGTGGCCATAACGCTGTTGGTAATGCGCTATGCTTTGGCAGCCACTCTTGAAAGATAAGTGGAAACACATCAAATTTGCTGTTGACTTTTTGTAAGTGTAGAAGAATAAATGGGAAATAAAGTTGCCCACAAAAGCTGTGGATAACTCTGTGGATTGTATGCGAGAAGTAGCTGTTAAGCCCCGTATTTATTACGGTTTTGTTAAATTGTATAAAAAATACACAGTTTAGGTTTGGAACTAAATATCAATGACTTATGTTTGATTAATAACAGTTAACAGTGTGTTTTTTGTGTAATTAACAGTTATGCGGGATGATTTCAATGAGATGTGTATAGATGTCTCGTACGGATACAGTGGCGATGTTTGGCTTGTATGTTTTTTTCTACTGCAGCTGCATGAATATTGAGTTGAAACGTACAGAAATTGAGCAAATAAATAGTAATAGTGAGGAATTATTCATGACTGATAAACCATCACCGAATATGCCTAATCCGGTGGCATTAATTCCGGTTCATCCTGCCATAGAAAAATATATGCGTACTTTGGTTTCGCAATCGGATCACAGTATCCTGAGCGAAATGGAAGTCTATGCTCAAAAAAATAATTTTCCCATCGTCAATCGTTTGGTCGGAGTTTTTTTAGAAACCATGGCCAAATCAGTGTCCGCTCAGCGTGTTTTTGAGTTTGGCAGCGGTTACGGCTATTCCGCATACTGGTTTGCAAAAGCAGTCGGTACTGAGGGAGAAGTGATTTGCACTGATGGCGATGCAACT
This sequence comes from uncultured Methylomarinum sp., assembly GCA_964474415.1. Classification (GTDB taxonomy): domain Bacteria; phylum Pseudomonadota; class Gammaproteobacteria; order Methylococcales; family Methylomonadaceae; genus Methylomarinum. The sequence goes on from CAYYSO010000053.1 coordinate 12,244, forward strand.
AATCTGGAGAAGGCGCAATATTATCTGGGTACTGCAAATTTATGGAATAGAATCACATTCAAAACTGGTTTGGCGCAGGAAATCTTTGCCCAAACGGATGGTTTGTTCGATATTTGTTATAACGATGTTGATAAAGGTGATTATCCGGCAATCTGGAAAATGGCAAAACAGCGAATTCGTCCCGGTGGCCTGTATATTGCCGATAATGTACTTTGGCATGGGAGGGTGGCGGTAGAAGATTTTGAAGATATTGTACCCGGCTGGACAGAAGCCATTCTGGAGCATAATCAATTAGTGTTTAATGATCCTGACTTTGATGCTTTCATCAATCCAACGCGAGATGGGGTTGTTGTTGCCAGGAGGAAAGACACATAGCCAAGTCAGGCAAAGTGCTAGGCTGTTTAAAAAAATGCACATTATTTTTAAAGAATATAGCCGGGTGGTCTGGCAGAAAAAATGGTATTTTCTGCTCTGTATTGTTGGTTTGACCAGCGCGACGGTACTGGATTTTTATGTGCCGGTTTTATATAAAAATATTGCCAACGGCCTGGCGGAAAATTATTCTGCAGCCACTTTGGATATGCTGCTGCATAACCTGACTTTGATTGCTGTGTTCTATGTTGGTGTCTGGTTGTCCTGGCGGCTTCTGGAAATTGGCATTGTGCCGGTTGATGGCGGCGGGGTCAATTTACTGGAAAAACGCTGCTTCGATGTTTTAAAAAAACAGAAATACATTTTCTTTGAGAATAGTTTCTCCGGTAGCCTGATCAAACAAGCCAATCGTTTTTCCCGGTCTTTTGAAATCATCATGGATTGGTGTCTGTTTCAATTGTTTCAAAACACATTGGCAATTATTATTGCATTCGTCATTTTCTATCAACAGCAACCGCTGTTTGCACTGTATTTTATTCTCTGGGTAGCGCTTTATCTGAGCTGGAACATTGGTTTTTCGATGTGGAAATTGAAATTTGACCAGGCTGTAGCAAAGGCCGATTCCAAAGTTGGCGGTGCCTACTCGGACGCTATCAGCAATATTTTTATTGTCAAAAGCTTTGTTATGGAGCATCAGGAACAGCAACGTGTCAATCAGTCTGCCGACCAGGTATATCGCCGTAAAAAAATTGCCTGGATTCTGATGTTTGTTTCTTTTGCCGTGCAAGGTTTGATGGTGTTTGCCATTGAACTGTTGTTGGTGTATCTGATGATCGGCAAATGGCAGACAGGTCATTTTCAGGTGGGTGAATTTGTCTTGTTTCAGTCTATAATGATCATGCTGATTCAAAGGCTGTGGGAATTTGGACGCAATTTGCGTAACTTTTTTACCGCCCTGGCCGATGCCACTGAAATGACACAAGTGTTTAAAAATGCTGATCTGGAAATTGATTATCCCCGGGCCAAAGCGCAACGTATTACTAATGGCCAGATCAGTTTTAAAAATATCAGTTTTGCCTATGACAGTCGGCAATCACTGTTTCAGAATTTTTCCCTGCAGATAAATGCGGGCGAGAAAATAGCGCTGGTCGGTCAATCAGGTTCCGGTAAGACTTCGTTGACAAAATTACTGTTTCGGTTTGTTGAACCGCAGAATGGCGACATTTTATACGATGGTATTAGCGGGCGTGATTTTACTTTGGCTTCGTTGCGTAAACAAATTACTTTGATTCCACAACAACCAGAACTGTTTCATCGTTCAGTACGCGACAATATCACCCTGGGGGAAGACATCTCTAATGAGGAATTGGAAGCTATTGCTTCAAAAGCTCAAAGCCTGGAATTTATCCGACAATTACCGCAACAGTTTGACACCAAGGTGGGTGAACGTGGTGTTAAATTGTCCGGTGGTGAAAAACAGCGCATTGCCATCGCCCGTGCTTTTCTCGAAAATGCGCCGGTGGTGATATTGGACGAAGCCACTAGCGCCTTGGATTCTCTGACCGAACAACAAATTCAGGTAGCAATTTTTGCGCTGCTGAAAAACAAAACTGCCATCATTATCGCACATCGTCTTTCCACTATTTTACGGATGGATAGAATTATCGTATTGGAGCAGGGCCGGATTATAGAGCAGGGAACTCATCAGCAACTACTGGCAAAGCAAGGCAGATATTATCAAATGTGGCAGCATCAGAAGGGTGAGTTTTTAGGAGAGTAAAATAGTTGAACCTTGTATACAATCAGGAAAACTTTTTAAACCTTTACTCTCTTCCAGCAATTGTTGAATCGTATCTACTCATCCGGTAGTTATTTAGCGGCTGTAGGATATTGATTTATCAGGAC
>CAYYSO010000054.1:0-14465 GCA_964474415.1 uncultured Methylomarinum sp.
CATCCAGATCCAAAGCACAATTCAGCGCAGTTTGTCCTCCCATGGTCGGCAAAATCGCATCAGGCCGTTCCTTTTCGATGATTTTTTCAACAGTTTGCCAATCAATCGGCTCAATATAGATGGCATCAGCCATATCCGGGTCAGTCATAATTGTCGCCGGATTGGAGTTCACCAGAATAACGCGGTAGCCTTCTTCTCGCAGAGCTTTACAGGCCTGGGTTCCTGAATAATCAAATTCGCACGCCTGGCCGATCACTATCGGTCCGGCGCCCAATAATAAAATGGATTTTATATCAGTTCTTTTTGGCATATTGGTAAAATACTCTGCTGAATTATTGGCTGTTTTGATTCATCATGGTGATAAAATCATCAAAGAGGGATTCCACATCATGCGGCCCGGGACTTGCCTCAGGATGTCCCTGAAAACTCATGGCCGGACAGTCAGTCCGCTCAATCCCCTGTAAACTACCGTCAAATAAAGAATGATAAGTCGCTTTAACATTAGCGGGTAAGGAACCCTCATCAACCGCAAAACCATGATTCTGGCTGCTGATCATCACTTGTCCAGTCGATTTTTTCTGCACCGGATGATTAGCGCCATGATGGCCAAATTTCATTTTTTCGGTTTTGGCTCCACTTGCCAATGCCAATAATTGATGCCCCAGACAAATACCAAAAACCGGAATTTTCTTTTGCAGAATTTTTTGAATTGCTGCTATTGCATAGGTACAGGGCTCTGGATCACCTGGTCCGTTGGATAGAAATACACCATCAGGATTCATGGCCAATACCTCCTCAGCCGGAGTTGTTGCCGGAACCACTGTCACTTTACACCCTCGATTTGCCAACAACCTGAGAATATTTCGCTTAACACCAAAATCATAGGCAACCACATGCTTGCCAAGGTTTTCAGCTACCATATGCCCTTTTGATAAATGCCAGATATTTTCTGTCCATTCATAGCACTCCGAAGTTGTAACTTCTTTAGCCAAGTCCATGCCTTTTAAGCCAGGAAATCCCTCAATTATCCTGGCAGCCGCATCCGTATCAATCGAATCACCCGCAATCACACACCCCCGTTGGGCACCTTTATCACGTAAAATACGGGTCAGTTTACGGGTATCAATGTCGGCAATAGCCACAACATCATTATCTTGCAAATATTCGGGTAAGGTTTTTTCTGTACGCCAGTTACTGGCCAGCAGTGGTAAATCACGAACCACCAGGCCGCTGGCATACACACCAACTGATTCGTTATCTTCACTGGTCGTACCTACATTGCCAATATGCGGATAAGTGAGCGTTACAATTTGACGGGCGTAAGACGGATCACTGAGGATTTCCTGATATCCTGTGAGTGATGTATTAAATACCACTTCCCCCACAGAACAGCCATCTGCGCCTATCGACACTCCCTTAAATACTGTCCCGTCTTCCAAGACCAGCAATGCAGGTTTGTTCAAGATTAACCACCTTATAATGTGCAAAACGGGATTAGCCTGACAGACTGACCCCGTTGTTTTTAAATAAAAAGGATAATTTTACGAAATTATGAAGATAAATTCATTAACAATTTAGCACTCCGTCATAAATGCTCTGCATAGCAATTCGTCTGACTGATCATACAATATCCCTGTAGAGACGGTATGCTTTTTGATAAGCTAATAATTTTTCGCGCTGATCTATCGTAGCTGTTGATTGAGAATTATGATTTTAGACCTAACACATCCTGCATGTCATATAATCCACTCTGTTTATCAGCCAACCAGACCGCCGCCCTCACCGCACCATTGGCAAATGTCATTCTGCTGGTGGCTTTATGCGTTATCTCCAGTCGCTCCCCTTCATCGGCAAACATCACGGTATGTTCGCCAACGATATCACCGGCGCGAATCGTCGAGAATCCGATCGTTTTACGATCCCGCTCCCCCGTGTCGCCTTCACGACCATAAACGGCGCAATCTTTCAAATTGCGTCCCAGCGTTTCAGCAACTACCTCTCCCATTCTTAAGGCAGTACCTGAAGGTGCATCCACTTTATGTCGATGGTGCGCTTCAATGACCTCAATATCGGTAGTATCACCCATCACTTTGGCTGTCATTTCCAGCAATTTTAATGACAAATTAACACCTACACTCATATTTGGCGCCAATACAACAGCAATATCTTGAGTAGCCTGAGTAATCGCAGTTTTCTGTTGTTCTGAAAAACCCGTTGTACCGATAACTATTTTTTTTCCCGCCTGTCTGCAAACTTCAAGATAACTCATTGAAGCTTCAGGTCGAGTAAAATCTATCAGCACATCGAATTGATCGACAACAGATTGCAAATCTTCCACAACCTTGACGCCAATATGGGAAATACCCGCTAATTCTCCGGCATCTTTGCCAATTATCGCACTTTTTGGGCGAGAAATGGCAACACTCAGCTCTGTATGCCCAGACAACTCAACGGCCTCAACCAAACAGTGTCCCATTCTGCCGGAAACGCCCACAACAGCCACTCGAATCATTACTTATCCTGTTAATTTGTCAAAAAAACTTTTAACGCCATCCGTCCAGGAATGTTCCTGCGGACTGTGTTTTTTACCGCCTCCCGAGAGTGAAGAGCGCAATTTTTCTATCAACTCTTTCTGTTCCTTGGTCAGACGTACCGGTGTTTCAATTTGTACACGACATAACAAGTCACCGATCGCCCCGCCGCGCACAGGCTTAACACCTTTACCGCGTAACCTGAATAATTTACCGGTTTGCGTTTCAGCAGGTATTTTTAATTTTACCTTTCCATTCAGAGTTGGGACTTCCAAATCACCGCCCAGACAAGCTGTTGGAAAGTTAATGGGTACTTCACAATATAAATTAGAGCCATCACGGGTAAAAATAGCATGCTCTTTAACCTGAATCTGAACGTATAAATCACCGGACGGCCCGCCATTGACTCCCGCCTCACCTTCACCGGCCAGGCGTATACGATCACCGGTATCGACACCGGCAGGTACCTTGACTGACAAGGTTTTGGTTTCCTGAACCCGGCCTTGTCCACGACATTTCCGACATGGGTCTTTAATCTGCTTTCCTGAACCATGACAGGTCGGACAGGTTTGTTGTACGGAAAAGAAACCTTGCTGCATTCTAACCTGCCCCTGCCCATGACAGGTTGAACAGGTCACAGGACTGGAGCCTTTTTTGGCGCCATTGCCGTTACATTCGCTACAACTGACCAGCACAGGCACCTTGACCGTAGCTTCTGTACCGCCGACCGCCTCTTCCAGCGTCAATTCCAGGTTATAACGCAAATCAGAACCACGCTGTACGCTATTGCGCTGACGACCGCCACCGCCGCCAAAAATATCACCAAATACATCACCGAATATATCACTGAAATTTTCAGCGCCGCCAAAACCGCCTGGTCCACCGCCCATGGACTGATCAACACCGGCATGCCCAAACTGATCATAGGCCGATCGTTTCTTCGGATCAGATAATACTTCATAGGCTTCCTTAACAGCTTTAAATTTTATTTCAGCCTGTTCCGGATTATCCTTGTTTCTGTCAGGATGAAATTTCATTGCCATGCGCCGATAACTTTTTTTAATTTCGACTTCACTGGCGTTTTTGTTAATACCTAACAGTTTGTAATAATCTTCTTTTGCCATGTTTCGTTTCAATTCACCCCCAAATTCTTTCAGGAGATCTCACATTGCTGCATTATAATTAACAAGCCTACTTTCTTAAGATCATAATAGACTTAGCACAAACACAAAGAACTGCATCAAGAAAAACCTGATGCAGTTCTTTGTCGTTATCCCAAATTTAGGGATTATTTTTTATCGTCATCCTTAACTTCTTCAAACTCAGCATCGACAACGCCATCATCTGCAGCCGAATCAGATGAAGCTGCGCCGGCGGCTTCAGCCGCTTCAGCTGCCGCACCCTCAGCTCCGCCTTTTTGTGCGTACACACGCTCAGCCAGCTTACCGGACAATTCTGTCAAGGCTGTGGTTTTAGTTTCAATAACTGTTTTGTCGTTACCTTTAATGGCTTCTTTCAAATCATTAACAGCTGTTTCAATCGCTGATTTTTCATCACCGGAAACCTGATCACCCAGTTCTTCCAGAGATTTTTCAGTTGCATGAATCATACCTTCAGCCGCATTACGGGCAGATACAAGTTCGGTCACTTTTTTATCTTCTTCAGCATGGGCCTCAGCATCCTTGACCATGCGTTCCACTTCATCATCCGACAGACCACTGGAAGCCTTAATGACTATAGACTGTTCTTTACCAGTGGCTTTGTCTTTAGCCGACACATTCAAAATACCGTTGGCATCAATGTCAAATGATACCTCGATTTGTGGAATACCCCGTGGCGCTGGCGGAATATCCGCCAGATCAAAACGACCCAGTGACTTGTTACCGGCTGCCACTTCACGTTCACCCTGCAATACATGCACAGTCACAGCGGTCTGATTATCTTCAGCCGTCGAGAATACCTGAGATGCATTGGTTGGAATAGTGGTGTTTTTCTCAATCAATTTGGTCATCACTCCCCCCATTGTTTCAATCCCCAGAGACAATGGAGTGACATCCAGTAACAGTACGTCTTTAACATCGCCGCCCAAAACACCGGCTTGAATTGCCGCGCCTAAGGCAACGGCTTCATCCGGATTAACGTCTTTACGCGGTTCTTTGCCAAAAAAACTTTTCACCTCTTGCTGAACTTTCGGCATACGGGTCTGACCACCGACCAGAATCACATCGTTTATTTCCGATGCGGACAAACCGGCATCTTTCAAAGCCTGTTCGCATGGACCTTTAGTCCGTCCAATCAGGTCTTCAACCAGCGATTCCAGTTTTGCACGGGTTAATTTAACATTCAAATGTTTCGGACCGGTTGCATCAGCTGTCACATACGGAAGATTGACATCGGTTTGTTCAGCTGACGATAGCTCTATTTTAGCTTTTTCAGCCGCCTCTTTCAGACGTTGCAGAGCCAATGGATCGGTATGTAAATCAATACCATTCTCTTTTTTGAACTCGTCAGCCAGATAATCAATAATTCTTAAATCGAAGTCTTCACCGCCCAGAAAGGTATCCCCATTAGTCGCCAACACTTCAAATTGATGTTCACCTTCGATTTCTGCAATTTCGATAATAGAAATATCAAAAGTACCGCCACCCAAATCATAAACTGCAATGGTAGAGTCACCTTTTGGCTTGTCCATACCGAAAGCCAATGCCGCCGCTGTTGGTTCGTTGATAATCCGTTTCACATCCAGACCGGCGATACGTCCGGCATCTTTAGTTGCCTGACGCTGGGAATCGTTAAAGTAAGCCGGTACGGTAATAACCGCTTCTTTGACTTCTTCACCCAAAAATGCTTCCGCATCTTTTTTCAGTTTCATCAATACTCGGGATGAAACCTCCGGGGCTGCCATTTTCTTGCCATGACATTCCACCCAGGCATCACCGTTTTCAGCTTCAACAATGTTATAAGGCACCATTTTGATGTCTTTTTGTACCGTATCATCTTTAAAACGACGACCGATTAAACGCTTAATTGCAAATAAAGTATTTTCCGGATTTGTAACTGCCTGACGTTTAGCCGCCTGACCGACTAACACCTCGTCATTATTTGAAAAAGCAATAATGGATGGCGTTGTACGAGCGCCTTCACTATTTTCTATGACTCTCGCCGTTCCATTTTCCAATACTGCGACACAAGAGTTGGTTGTGCCTAAATCGATTCCAATTATTTTTGCCATTGAATTCTCCAGACCTGATTGTTTAAATTATTAAAAAGTTAATATTGATATGCGGTTAGTTACTGTAATTTCAAGCCTGCTCATCAACTTTTACTGCATCATCTGCAGGTTTATCTTCTTCCTTGGCGACCACCACCATGGCAGGACGAAGTAAACGTCCATTCAAGACATATCCTTTCTGAAATACATTTAATACCGTATTGGGAGCAACATCCGAACTGGGCTGCATAGTCATGGCCTGGTGCAATTCAGGATTAAAGGGTTGTCCGAGTGGATCAATCGCTTCAATATTAAATTTGGCAAAGACAGCTTCAAATTGTTTGATCGTCAATTCACTACCTTCCTTGAATTTAACCACCTCGGGGCTATCACCACTTACCGCCTGAATTCCCAGCTCCAAACTATCAATGACAGTCAACAATTCTTTGGCAAACTTTTCTAAACCGTATTTATGCGCATTTTCCAAATCCTTCTGCATTCTTCTTTTCAGATTTTCCATTTCCGCCCGGGCTCGAATTGCTTTATCCCAGTTTTCTTCAGCTTTCTTCTCAGCCGCCGCCAATTGTTTTTGCAATTTTTCAATACTGACTTGTGGATCTTCCACCTGCGTGCCGGATTCGCTAACGGCATCTTCTCCGGTGTTTTCACTGGTTTGCTCAAGAACTTCTTCAACCAATTCACTGTCTGATTGGTTTTCGGTTGTCCCCTGCTTATTACTCATTCGCTACTCCAAAAAAATTATTTTATTCAAGTTGTCCTTAAAATGGGGATATTCATTTAGGATTCAAGGCGGCTCCCAATAATTTTGCCGTCACATCGACAAACGGAATGACTTTTTCATATGCCATTCGGGTCGGTCCAATCACCCCCAACACTCCGACAATCTCATCATTCACAGAATAAGATGAGGTCACCAGACTACACTGATCAAAAGCCTGGTAGCCCGATTCCTCACCAATAAAAATCTGTACTCCATCAGCAGCCTGACATTTATCCAGCAAATGAATAACCCCACGCTTCTGATTAAAAGCATCAAACAACTGTTTCAAATGCTCCGTGCTGGATAACTCGGAAAACCCCATTAAGTTAGTTTGACCACTTAAGACATAATCTTCTTCCGGCTTTTGATCAAATGCCTGTTGCGCCATATTGACCGCATCAATCATGCCCTGACTTACCTGCTGTTGCTCAATTTCGAGCTCTTTTAAAACAGATTTTCGCACTGCGGAAATACTTTTCCCCGAATAAGCTGAATTAAGATAATTGGCTGCCTGTTGTAATTCAGAGGAACTAAAAACTTTGTCTGTATGAATAATCTGGTTATGCACTTCCTGTTCATCGGTGACAAAAATAACCAACACCCGGCTATTAGATAAAGACAGAAATTCAATATGTCGAAAACATACAATTTCCCGCCTGGGTAACGTCACAACACCAGCCATATGGGTTACATCAGAAAGTATTCTGGAGGCATTTTCCACAATACCGGGGGCATCCTCACTATCAGTTTCCAAGCCTTCACTTAGATGTTCAAGCAACTGTGATTCCAGTGGCTTAACCGTTAAAAGCGAGTCTACAAACAAGCGATAACCGCTCACTGTAGGGATGCGACCAGCCGATGTATGCGGTGAGTGAACCAATCCCATATCCTCCAGATCGGCCATAACATTACGAATGGTGGCAGGACTGAGATTCAAATCGGAATTTTTGGATAAGATACGCGAACCTACAGGCTGACCATCTTGTATATAACGCTCAACTAAAGTTTTTAATAAATGAAGCGACCTTTCATTTAAATCCTGGTTATTGTTCACATGACACCTGAATATTACTCATCATCAGCACTCTAAACCAGCGAGTGCCAGCGGGCAAAACTACCAGCATCTTATATGCTTGTCAACAGGACTGAAAACCATATTTCACTCAATTATGGCCATGGGTTACACCCCAAGTTCATTCTTGATCTGTAAGAATACAGGCAAGACGCAGAAACGGTGACAGCAAGAAATACATCAGTCAGCGCTAAAAAAAATATCACCATAATAGGCAACGGCATGACCTTTGGCATTATCGGTATCAGTCATAATAGCCAGCGCATCAATATAACGAATATCTTCCCCAAACTGCTGTTTAAGATCCGCTTTCACATTGCGCTTTTGCTGATACCAGACACCTGTTGCATCCTGTCGTCCACGTAACGCTATCATTACCGCATTTTTACCAACAAAGGCATTAGGCCAAACAGTTTGCTTTTGCTGATTTGCCGACCAGACGTAATTAATCGCCCGGGTTTTCCAGAAAGCCCAGCCACTACTAACAATAACATACACTCGCGCGGCATAATCATCACCTAACTTAGCTCTCTCATTCATTCTTCCCAAACGATTGTCAATACGCCATTGCCATTGGAGATAAGGTGTTTTATCCAAATCTATACGCTGCTTTTTAACCAGCCCGGATGCTGTAGCATTGCTTACCGCTTTTAAAACCCGGGTATTTCCCATATTGTCCAATTGATAATGGGTCATACCGTCAAATTCCTTAACTTCCCATCCCGTCAAATCTCCTGCCGAAAAATTGCCGACAACAACCTTGTTCACGGCAATAGCAGTAAAGCAACACAAAAAAAACAGGCTGCCCACAATGATGCTTTTCATAATCTCATGAGCAACCGGACAATCATGGACACCTTAATAGTAAACCCGAAACGAACGCCTTATTTCCTCAAACTCGTAAAGATAAGGACGCGCCACCTCATAATTAGCGGCAACAACAATCAGATCATGCGAAAATACAGAAGTGTTGTACCAGTTAAAACTGCCGTCAATAACAATATACTCGTCAATCACACAATATTTAGAATGAATGGGGGAATAAGGTACAGGATGATCATCCTGTCCATAAACCAGACCGACCGAAATACCGCTATCTTTCAGTCTCTGCACAGCGGGCAGTAACGGCCGCTTGAGCTCCTCATCCATCCTGCGCTCCACACCAATACGTCCTTGTCTGGCCAAATGACCGTTAAACAATAATTGCACGTCAACGCCACGATGAAAAGCCTGAATCAAGGCATCAACCACACTGTCATGATGATCCCCCTGTAAATCACCAATCAGAAACAGGCAAATACGAATGGAATGACGGGCACGGTGAATTTCTGCCAGAATCGCATGATGAGGTAAATAATTTTTACCGTCTAACAAGGTATGCCTGCCAAATGTATACAGCAAATTAAAATGACTGAACGGATCGATACCGTATTTTTGAATGACTCCCCCGCGCTGACTCTGAAAAATATTATCCAATAATCGACAGACACCTTTGGAATGAAAGGTCATGCCGGATTCCCAGTTAGCCCACCAACGGTCAAAAGTAATATTGAATGAACCCAGAATACAATCCTCATCATTAAAAATGATAAATTTAGTATGCATATCCGGTTCAACTTCAATCATATGATGTTTAGTGGTACAAAAAACACCGATGAGCTCAACCCGCGATTGTTTAAGGCGAGCATAGGTGTGACTGTTAGTCAGGGTCATTTTACGCCAGTCTACAATACATTGAACCCAAACGCCCTGATGACTGGCGTGAATCAGATGATTGATAAAATCATGGTCATCAATACAATCGACACTGACTTTAATGGTGCAAAAGCGCTCTGGATACTCCTGTTTGCAATGTATAACTTTGTTAATATGGTCGTGAATAAAACGCTTAGGGTGGTATGGGTGATGTTGTTGCCCTTTGGTAAATTTCGGCGTCAAATGCAACGACTCAAAATGATGATTGTACCAATCGACATCACTTTGCAATTCAGCCGGATTAAGTTCATAGCTTCGATAATGGTTTGTTGTCGTCCACTCATCATTAATATGTCGATACTGCTGATAGCTATCCTGCAACTGATACCAGTCCATGAAAATATATTCTTTTTCCGAAGCGATAGAACGCTCATTCAGATGAACGATATAAGAGAACTTGATGCAGTTAATCTTACCGAAGTGAGTGGAAAACGGATAAACATAAAAATCCCGGGTGCTGCGTTTGTGCCTGTCCCAGTAGATATCATAAGCATCGCTATCGACAATATAGGTTTCGCAGATATGGTTATCCCGATAGACTTTCAGAATGACTTTTAAATTAGCCTCCACACCATGAAACATCTCGAATTCTATTTTGCCCCAGCGAATGTCAAAGGTATCCCGAAAATCATTGATTCGTTGAAAAAACCCACCCAACTGCCCAAAAAAAGGTCTAGCGTAGCATTCTGCAACAGACATGGTATCTCCTTGTTATTTCGGCTCAAATGTCATTAAATAACCACAATGGTCAGATACCCGACCATAATCCTGCTGGGTAAAGATAACCCTTGCCGATGTTACCTGCAAATCACTGCTCCGGTTTAAAAAGATATAATCAATTCGATAGTCGTCGGTCAGATAAGCCCCCCAGTACACATCATCTACCCGGAATATTTTTTCAAACAACCCTTGCGCATTGGCAGCCAGATATTGATCTTCAAATTCATGACCGTTCACTACCAACCGATAGCCTTCAGAACCTGCCGTGATATTAAAATCGCCACAGAGAAAAGTCCCTTTGAGCCTCTTGCCTGACTGACTGTCCGCCCATTCGCACAGTCGTTGAAACTGCTGCTGAAAACCATCCTCCCACCAGCTTAAATGTACCGAAAATACATTGATATAGCCTATATAAGGCACCCGCAGATAAGCCATGACCACTTTACGCGAATGTATACTGTAGGCATCATGGCTGTCTGACACATATCTGCTTTGCTGTTTTATCAATGGAAATCGACTTAAGATCGCCACACCTTCCCGGTATCTATCAAAGCCCAGGTGCGACCAGTCAGTATAAAGGTAAAATGGTGTTTTCAAGCGTTGATTGATGATATTGGCCGCATTGGAATGCCAATCACCATGCCCATCATTCCAGTTTTCCGCCACTTCCTGAAAACAAATAATATCAACCGCCTGTTCATCGATTGCTTTGGCAATCTGCCGGAATTTATGCTCCTGCTCCACTTCCTGATAACAATGCAAATTTAGAATCATCATTGTCAGCGGCTTATGGCTGACAACGTAATTTCTACCCTCATTATTATCCCATAATGTCTTTCCTAACGGACCTTCACAACAGATACAGTACTGCAAACGAAACGCATCGGCGATCTTTAATCGTCCACTCCAAAGTTGAATGCCATACTGATTGGGATTACGTGCATTACTTTTTGCAGTTCTATCCCAATAATTGTTTTTACCATTACAAGCGGTTTTACGGGTATGTTGCCAATTATCCAGTGTCCAGTGAATCGTAACGCTTTCAGCCTGAATGGATTTATCCAGCGCAATGGTTACCGGCACAGACTTCTGACCATCTTGTAATTGATTTTCAAAACTAATCTGTTGTATCAGCCTGTTTGGACCCAACCGAATACCCGAATCAGCCTGACTGTCATAATTATAGCCCTGGTTATTATCCCAAAACTCCTGCCCTGAAGTCCGGTAACGCAAACCAAACTGTATATTCCCCGGCAAAAACTGGTTGGCGGTAAGCTGAAAAGTGGCTCGTGCCTGCCAACATTGCTGGTTGGCAGGCTGTTGGCTATGAAAATGGGCCGCTAAGGTATGCCAGACTCCATCTTCTCCAGCCCAAAGCACATCAACCTGTTTGTTATAATGGATATCCTTCACCTGTATAAAAAAGGTTAATTCCTGACGAGGGAGTCTTTTTTTTCTATTAATGATATTTTCAACATACAACAGTTGAATATTAACCATTATTGTTCTCCATTGGCAGATTGGGTTAATTTACAGCATTTTCAGTTTACGTTAATAACCTCGAATTTAAGCTATACACTTTCGGTGGATGCGTTGCACTTATCCACCCTACGCCTACTGTATGATAGACGCATTTTGTAGGGTGGATAAGCAACGTGCATCCACTAAAGTCCGTAACTAACGCAATATGCAAATACTGTATGTAGAGATTCTGTCTTTGAAAGCTGTTCTTTTTTAAGTAAAAAGGTCTATTACACAGAGCATGGGTACGATATGTAAATCTATGGAGTACCTTGAACATAATCACGATAATCAATATCCGGAAATATATCATCCATAATTTCCAGTGCCGTTAAATAACGCTCATCGATACGGTTTTTACGAATACATTCATACAGATAATTGAATCTTGCCAGATGATCGGTAATACGCTTCTCGGCATATTCAGTCGTCGTTCCTGATTTCATAATAAAAGGCCAATCTGAAGCTTGCGCCAGCAAAATGGATCTGAATGCCTGATTTAAAGCCCTTTTTTGTAACTCACTGATAGATAGACCCTGCAAATTATTAACCAGTTTTATCATGTCTGCATCGGCTTTATGAATCAGCGGATAAATCCAGTCATTACTTTCATTAATCCAATAAGAAGAATATCCCTCCTCCCCCCAACTAGATGCCGAAGGCACAGCCTGTTGCTGCTTCGGATGTTGATCCAGATATTCACTACAGGTTAATAACTGCAGCTTATGACTGTTTTCCGTAGCCAGTCGCAAAACACTTTCCAGCCATTGCGGTCCTTCAAACCACCAATGTCCGAACAACTCGGCATCGTAAGGAGCGATAATTATCGGCGGCCTGTCCATTTCATGACTCAATGTATTCAGCTGTTGTTGTCGCTGCTGAATAAAATCAAGCGCGTGCTGCCGTACCTTCGCTAACGCCTGTTCAGGTTGATAGATTTCCTTGGCTGACCCTTCTCCCGTAACCTTATGATATTTGATACCGGTATAGGAACGTGACTGATCTTCGGAAAGATAAGGCGCAATATAATCCAACGGCAGATCAAAACCGATATCACGGTAATATTCCCGGTAATCAGCATCTCCGGGATAACCTTCCTGAGAACTCCATACTTGCTGGGACGAGGCCGGATCACGCCCAAAAACCGCTACACCATTACCACAATCCAATGGTGCATAAACCGCATTATGCGGCTGCTCACTAGCATCCAGGATACCGTGGCTATCCACAAAAAAATAGTCAATTCCGACATCTTTCAAGATATTTTCCAGGCCCGGATAATAACCGCATTCAGGCAGCCAAAAACCATCTGGCTTAAAACCAAAACAGGCCTTAAACGTATCAATGCCTACTTTGATTTGATTACGCACTGCAGTTTCACTGCTATTTAACAACGGTAAAAAACTGTGGGTTGCAGCTGTAGTTATAATGCATAGATTACCGGCAGCCTGATGTTTTTTGAAAGCAGCCAGCAAATCACACTGGTAATGTTGCTGATAAATACGTTGAGTGTCGAAAAAAAAGCGCCGGTAAACCTGCGCCAATTTATGATATCCCGGCTGTTTTCGGGTTCTGTTGATTTCTTTTTCCGATAACGCCTGTAATTTAGCTAAATGTTGCAGATAACGCGTCTGCAGCAAATTATCGCTCAGCATGGTTATCAGTGTAGGTGAAATTGACAGCGTTAGTCGATAATCAACTTTATCCGCCTGTAAGCGATCAAGCATTTTCACCAAAGGTACATAACACTCGGTAATAGCCTCGAACAACCAGTTTTCCTCAAAAAAGCTGTCATGTTCAGGGTGTCGCACATAGGGCAGATGTGCATGCAAAATAATACTCAAGAATCCTTTTTTCATAGCGGTATTTTTCCCTTGCCTGAGAAATGTTGATTCAAAAAGTGCAAAATGGCCGTATTTTTCGGCTTTTGTTTTTGACATCCAAAAGAATCTCTACTCTCCCGGGGAAGATAAGTCGTATTCGAAAAGGCAAATGCTACAAACTGATTATCCTGGCATTGCCCAATCGCCACCGAATAATTGCATTCAATAGACATTTGCGGCAACGAAATGGTTTGTTGACTGATTGTATCATCACAGATCACATCAAAATGCTGTGCTGATGAAATAATATTCGTATCTTTATCCTGTACGCTAAAGACTCTTAAAACCAATGCGTTGTCAGCATCCCTATTATTTACTGTTTCCTGCTGTTTTTTATCAAGGTGCCAGTAGGCGTGTAAATGATTCGGGTCTACCGGCATCAGTACACAAACAGACTGGGGAACATATTGAGGGAGATATACAGCAAATTCGCGGCTGATTTCGTCACTGATTGTCAACAGCTCTTTTGTTGAAAGCTTGATCTCAGAGCCATCGCTTGACATGCTGTTGGAATATTTCGGCGTATAATCCCGGCTAATTTTCTCGCTAATAACAGATATTTCCTTTGCTGAAAGTCTGCTTCGGGAGCCATGTCTAGATTGATAAAGTGCAATCACCAGCAATTATTATTTAGGAATGGACAGAGCGAGAACAACAAGGCTAAAGTGTAGACAAATGCGATTTGCCTAAAAATGTCTACTGTTGATAGCCGCCATTTACCATTCAGGTTACGCGAAATATGAATAAATAAAGACAAACAATATGGGGGGGAGCTATACGAGTTATCTCATGTTATTAATCTCAAGACAGCAAGGATTAAGCCGCCTATTGCCAATGAGGTGACAAGACTCCAGCGCATCAGCAACTTGATTTCCTGATGCACCCATAATATCCTGATGCTGTTGTTCAAAACGCTTATCCATATTGGTTTGCATTTGTTCAAAACGCTTGTCCACCTGCTGCATAAACTGCTGCAGTATTTCCCTTTGCG
>CAYYSO010000055.1:0-14346 GCA_964474415.1 uncultured Methylomarinum sp.
TCAATGCCTTGCAATTCGGCTAACAGTTTATTGATACGAAAATTTGAAAGTGCAGAGGTTCCGGGTATTGTTAACATGTAAATAAGATTTTGAGTAGAAAGAATTTCATGGTATCTAGCAAAACAGATTAAGTACGCTGGCTTATTCGATATAAAAACGGGGCATGACTAAAAACCGGCAAAAGCCAGAATATTGGCTGTTCTGCTTCAGCGTTTTTTCAAATCTTTGTTGATGGTATTTTTAAGCAGGTTCAATAAGTGTAAACCAGCTCCTTGAGAAACAGGCGTATTATTCTCATCCTGCACGATCACTTCGGTCATCTTGCGGTTTTTTTCAGATAACCTTATCTGGAATTCCTTTTCCTGCGCCGGGTTATCGCCAAACAAAAACACCAACTCATCCCAGAGCGCCCCATCTTCAACTTTTTTGGCATCAGGATCATATTGAACGACATAAACAAACTGTTCATCGTTACGACCAATAATTTCTATTGATTGATGACTTAATGCTTTGCCGACATTGCGCCAGGCTTTCACTATCGGTTCTTCAATGCGTAACCGTGTTGCCCCGCCATCATATTCGACCAGTTCGACCGGGGTAAACAATGGTTTTGTTTCACTGTCAGGTCCGGAAACGTAAGTATTTTCAATAGGTTCATAAAGTTGCTCAGGAATTAAGGTTTTTTCTTTAATCGCATTATCCTGAAGATCAGCTGGCACTTTTAAACTGGGAATTTCCCTTGTAAACTGATAGTCCTTTTCCTTATCAGGAAAAAGACTTTTAACACGACTACACGCTGCTGTATTAACAACAACAATCGCAACAAATAGCCAACTAGTCATTCTTTCCATAATATCCGCTTAAATAACGTCAGCTTGTCGCATTGCAGCACGCACATCGTCAAAACAATCTTCGGTTAACCAGGTTAAAGGTAAACGAATACCTTGACCCATTAACCCCATTTCCGCCACAGCCCATTTAACCGGAATCGGGTTCGATTGAATGAACAAGGTGTTATGTAATCCGCTTAATTTTTTATCTATTGCTTCAGCTGTAGCCCGGTCACCGTTAATCGCCGCGGAGATCATCTCATGAACCAATTTGGGGGCAACATTACCGGATACAGTAATGGTGCCATTTCCTCCCAGCAAACAAAACTCGCAACTGCTGGCATCATCGCCGGTATAGATGGCAAATTCATCTCCGCATAAATCACGGATCTGCTTAACACGCTGAAGCTCACCAGTCGCTTCTTTAACACCGACTATATTGGCGATCTTGGACAACCGTCCTACCGTCTCCGGCAACATATCGCAAGCCGTTCGTCCGGGAACATTATATAAAACCTGGGGAATATCCACTGCTTCCGCTATAGCTTTATAATGCAGGTACAAACCTTCCTGGGTAGGTTTGTTATAGTACGGTGTAACCAATAGACAGGCATCAGCGCCCGCTTGTTTTGCCCGGCGAGTCAAATCGATAGCTTCTGACGTTGAATTGGCGCCTGTTCCGGCAATAACCGGAATTCTGCCATTCACAGATTCAATCACCGCCTTGATAACTTCACAATGTTCCTTTTCATTTAGCGTTGCAGACTCCCCTGTGGTGCCCACCGCAACAAGCGAATCAGTCCCTTGCTCTATATGGAATTCAACCAGTTTCTTCAGGCTTTCATTATCTACACTTCCATCTTCATTCATCGGTGTTACTAAAGCAACGATACTACCTTGAATCATGCAAATCTCTCGTCCGGAATTAATACATTAAAACGGGCTATTATAACAAGCAACCGATTAAAACTCAGCTTGTTTAATAAGATTGAAATAACTTCGACAACTGACGCCGGATCATTGTACGTATTCAACGTCTGCAAAGATAATAATATGGAACTTCTCTTTGCTTCGCAAAAAATATTGGAAACATTATTATGATGCTATTGACGAGTGTAGGATGCTGAGATACGTAGCGCATCTTTCTCAATTGATAGCTTATTCGGGCTACTGACTTGACTGCTCTACCATGCCAGGACAACGTGAGAAGGTTCAGACAAATTCCTGAACACAGCAACGGACTTACTTGTTTAAACTGATACCTTTAGCAATAAACTCGACAGTTTTTGCCGGTACTTCACCCAACACGACAACCTGATAACCTCCTGTCACCCGGCTATAAGAATTGACTGATCCGACGGTTTGCAAACCATTATTTATTTCTTCATCCTTATCATTCACATAAACAGAAACAGAAGAAAAACCGTCACTTAATAGCAGGTGATCAACGGGTTGTTCCGACTTATGCATGGACACCCGAGTGAAAAAGACTTTTTCAAACCCCGCCGGTAGATTTTTTAGAACAAATGAAGCCTTATCAAAAGACTCAGTCTGTGCCTGATGAATATGCTGAACGTTAAGACGCTGATCTTCATTATCCATTTTTGCAAACGGGATAGCAGCTTCTACGCTGATATCAGTAAAAACAACTTGCTCCAATGTTGCACCAGCCAGATTGTACACTTCAACTTTTAATGGCAATAATTGCTGTTTATCAAGCCAGATTTTACGACTGTATCTGAAATCATCTTTCGATTGAATCGCAATAACCCGCGACGGTCTCATGGCAACTGATTCTTCTCCTAACACAGAAACTTGATAGATATCAGTCAAAGATGAAATTTGCTGCGGTAAATCTATAATAAATGAGCGACTTACAGGACGATGATTTATCACTCGTTTATGCGTTTCCTTAAAAGTACAACTGACTCTCCCCGAATCTCTGATAACCTCACGCATAGGTGAATTTAAAGACAGTAATCGCTCCTGCTCAAGACCATTTTTAGCGGCATGAATATATTTCATGGTATCCAGCTGGCCATTTTTCATGAATGCCACAGTACCCTGATAATTGAGTACTTTCATAGCATTATTCATTTTCTCTAACCAGTTTAACCCCTCACTTACCTTTGCTTCGACAGCCGCAACAACAGATATACAGATAAAAAACACAATAAACAGTTTTTTAATCACTTTCATCTTTCCCGGCTATATCCTGCTATCCGCGCATAAGGCTGATAATTTGATGCACCAATGGTGTAAACACTATTACTGTGAGCTTGCAGATAATCATTTAATCTACGATTAGGCTGATATTGTTGCACTGGAATATACTGCTGATTCAATTGCTCAACCGATTGTACTTCTTTCTGAGCAACCACCATATGATTGCCGCTATTGTTTTCTAAATGATTAAATAATTTAGGGGCCAAAACTGCAACAATTGCAAGAGAGGCCGCAATTGCCAACGATGTCTTTTGCCAAGATACTCTACTTTTTTTGGGAGGAATAAAATAAACCGGCTCCTGTTTAATCCGTTGCCGCACATTATCAACTAAATCCACTCTGGCCAACAAACAATCTTCTGATTTTAAAGCCTGACTAACCACCTGAAAACGTGTCATTTTATTTTTCAGTTCGTCATCTTGCCGAATTGTCTTTAAAAGCGATAAAGCCTGCTGCTGATCAAGCTCATCATCCAGAAACTGTGAAATATTTTTGTTAATTTCTTCTTGCATCGAAAACACCTTTAATCGAGCAGTGGAGTTATTTTTTTATCTATTGCTTCACGCGCTCTGAATATACGTGAACGTACCGTCCCAACCGGACAATCCATTGCCTGAGCAATCTCTTCATAGCTCATTCCTTCAAATTCCCTTAGCATAATCGCAGTGCGCATTTCATCAGGTAATTTTTCAATCGCCGATTTAATGGCTTCAACAATCTGTTCATTCATCAACACATTATCCGGCGTATCCATTCCTTTTAGCTGTGGAGCATTCTCCACCTGCTCAGCATCCTGGACATCGACTTCATAATCCGAATAACGTCTTGATCTGGACACCAGATAGTTTTTGGCGGTATTGATAGCTATACGATAAAGCCATGTATAAAAAGCGCTGTCACCTCTAAAATTTCCTAAGGCCCGATAAGCCTTGATGAAAGCTTCCTGGGCAACATCCTGGGCTTCACTAGGGTCTTTTACAAACCTGTTTACCAGTTGCACAATTTTATGCTGGTATTTTATAACTAAAAGATCATAGGCAGACTTATCCCCTTGCTGAACCCTTTGCACCAGTTCTTTATCCAGCTTTGCATTGTTCCTTGACTGTTCGTTCACTGCTCTGCTTTTATGTTTGAATGGACAGAATTAAACCCTATAAGTTCTATGATTACAAAAAAAATTGCTATCCTCGAAAAAAGCGATATGATTTTATTCTACTCTCATTCATTAATTTAACCTGTTTCCATTCACGTGCCATTCACATCAAAGCCAGACCAATCCAACATTTATCAACGTTATGACGTTCTCATTATTGGCAGTGGTGGAGCCGGTCTAAGTCTGGCTTTAAAACTGGCAGACAATACCAAAATTGCCGTGCTGTCAAAATTTTCACTCACCGACGGCAGTACTTTTTATGCACAAGGAGGTATATCAGCAGTTTTTGACAAACAGGATTCTGTAGAATCACATATTGAAGATACACTGATTGCCGGCGCCGGCTTATGTGACCCTGACATCGTAAGACTCACTGTTTCCAAAGGCCGGGAGAGCATTGAATGGTTATGTCAACAAGGCGTCAATTTCACCAAAGAACAAGCTAAAAACGGCACCCGGCATTTACATCTAAATCGTGAAGGCGGTCATTCCCATAGACGTATCGTCCATAGTACTGATGCAACTGGAAAAGCTGTTTCACTGACACTAATCGAACGGGCTAAGGAACATCCCAATATTGACTTACTGGAAAACCATAATGTCATCGAATTAATTACCGCCAGAAAACTGGGCGAGTCGCAACAATACATCCGTGGCGCTTACGTATTGGACAGCGTAACCGGCATCATAAAATCCATCGCTGCAAAATGCGTGGTTCTGGCAACGGGCGGAGCCAGCAAAGTCTATTTATATTCCACTAATCCGCATAGCTCAGCCGGCGATGGTATAGCATTGGCCTGGCGAGCAGGTTGCAGGGTCAGTAACATGGAATTCATGCAATTTCATCCAACCTGTCTTTATCACCCTAGTGCCCGTTCTTTTCTGATTAGTGAAGCAGTTAGAGGCGAAGGGGCCAAATTAATATTGCCTGATGGTTCCCCCTTCATGCAGAATTATGATGAAAGACTGGAACTGGCACCCAGAGACATCGTCGCCCGGGCAATAGACAATGAAATCAAAAAACACGGGATTGATTGTGTTTACCTGGATATCAGCCATAAGTCTAAAGATTTTATCCAGCAACATTTCCCTAATATCTATAGACAATGCCTGTCACTGGATATTGATATCAGCAGTCAACCTATCCCTGTTGTACCTGCCGCCCATTATACTTGTGGCGGCATTTTAACAGACAATCATGCCCGCACAGATATACCCGGTCTGTATGCTGTCGGTGAAGTAGCCTGCACCGGCTTACATGGCGCCAACCGAATGGCCAGCAACTCATTACTGGAATGCCTGGTGTTTGCTGACCAGGCCAGTCAAGACATCAAACGTATCATAGGTGACATCCCGGAAATCTCATCTCTGCCGACATGGGATGAATCACAAGTCAGTGATTCTGACGAGGAAGTCGTGATCGCCCATAACTGGGATGAATTACGACGCTTCATGTGGGACTATGTTGGCATCGTTCGCACTACGAAACGTTTAAGTCGCGCCATGCACAGGCTGCAATTGTTGAAAGAAGAAATTGCCGAATACTATGGCCAGTTCCGGGTTACCAGTGATTTATTGGAATTACGCAATCTGGTCATTGTCGCTGAACTCATTATCCGTAGCGCCAAACAACGAAAAGAAAGTCGCGGACTGCATTATGTAAAGGATTACCCCGAAACCGATGACAGCCAACCACCGAAAAATACAATATTATCACCTGAAAATTTCAGCTCATAACGCAATATAATGCCTAAACCAGTTACCCCACTGCTCGCTGCAGATGCTTTAATCGAATTAAATGACTTACCCGGTCGTCCATTCGTGTTAATTGAACGCGCCAATCCCCCCTACGGCTGGGCAATTCCGGGAGGTTTCGTTGATATAGGGGAAACCATAGAACATGCAGCAATACGTGAGGCCAAAGAAGAAACATCACTCTGCGTTCGCTTGACTGCTTTACTGGGCATCTATTCAAACCCGACAAGGGATCCTCGCAACCATACAGTCACGGCAGTGTATATTGCCCAGGCCCATGGTTCGCCAATAGCCGCTGATGATGCCAAACATTGCGGAATCTTTACTTTCGATACTTTACCGGACCAATTAGCATTCGATCATGCTCAGGTGATTGCTGATTATCGACAATATCGCAACAGCGGATTGGTTGCCCCTTTACGATAACCGTCGTTTTATCTAATTTGCTAAAAATTTGTATTAAAATCCAGTCTAATGTAAATTCAGGATAAGGAGATGAAGTCCATAATGTTTTCCCTGTCATTTCGTGAAAGATTTACAGTACCTATATAATCGAAACTCTGTCAGATACTACAACGCCAGGCTATATACTGTAGTACATTAATAATGTACTGCTCCATACTCAGCTAAAAAGGGAGAATCACAATGCCAAACTACAATCTCGGCAAACATTCATTAAAAGAACTTGAAGGTGTTCACGCTGACTTAGTCGCTGTTGTTCAGCGCGCAATTGCATATACTGTTCAGGATTTTTCAGTTCACGATGGAATCCGCGCTCTGGATGAACAAAAAAAATTAGTTGAACGTGGCGCCAGTAAAACTCTCAATTCAAGACACCTCAATGGTCATGCGATTGACCTGGTCCCTTATATCAACGGCAAATTACGCTGGGAATGGGAGCCGATTTATTGTATTGCCGACGCCGTCAGAATGGCTGCTCAAGAACTGCAAATTCCTTTACGCTGGGGCGGAGCCTGGGATATTCCATTCACTGAAACTAATTCACCAACAGAGGATTTAGTCGCCGAATATACAACCCGCAGACGCAGAGCCGGCAAAAAAGCCTTTATTGACGGACCCCACTTTGAACTGCCAAGGGAGTTTTATTCTTAAACCTGACATCCAAACTGAAAACGGGGTTACTGGAAAACCCAATGAGACAAGTTGTGGCGCTACTTTTTCATTTCCAACAACTGTTTCTGCTGCAAATATGTACTTCGGATCTTGCCAGAAACGATTGAAAACTGATGTTCTTAAGTTTCTTCTAAAACACGATACAGCATTTCCTTTACCGTTTGCGGTTCAAACGGCTTATCAAAAATCGCTGAAACTCCCGCCTTTTGTATATTATTTAACCGTGTTTCATTTTGCTCACTGGTTACCATCAAAATGGGTATAAATGGGTTATGCAAATTTTGCCGGATATATTGAGTTAATTCCTGTCCATCCATTTCCGGCATATTATAATCAGTCACAATCAAATCAAAAGCTTCTTCTAATTGCTTAAAAATATCCAGCGCTTCCTTACCGTCTTTAGCTTCACTAATTTGACTGATACCTAAATTTTTCAACACCCGGATTATATGTTTTCTTGCCAGATTACTATCATCGACAACAAGCACTCTGATATTTTCAATATTATAATATTGAAGCTCCATTTCCTGAGGGTCAATAAATTCAATAGTCGTTCGTAATGCCCGCTTCAAATCATCATGATCAAACGGTTTTGGCAATATAGCCACCACTCCGGCCTGTCTGATGGATTCCAGCACACTAATACTGGTTTCACTCGAAATCAACATAAACGGAATATCTTTAAATTCATCGCTGCTTTTAATTTGTTCAACCAACTCAGTCGCCATCATATCAGGCAAATACATACTGCTTATCACCAAATCCGGATGATATCGACCAATGGTCTCTAATGCTTCAACTCCGGATGAAACACCTTTAATACTCCGTATACCTTCATCCGTTAGATGTTTAATAATCACTTTCAATTGGGTAGCGGACGGCTCTATCAGGAGAATAGATAAATCTGAAATATTGATTGTATGCATTTGTAAACTGAAGAATTAATTAATTTTGTTGTTGATAGCTATTGATAAAACCGTTCCTGTTAGGCATTTTTACCTTTGCCAATGTCCTCGCATTCATAACATCCGTTTCTTGAATAATCCCATTCAAGTATAGTAGATACGCGGTCACTTCATATAACTGATTATTACTCAGCCTGTCAGGTGCATTCAACGGCATGGCTCGACGGATAAAATCAAAAATGGTTGTCGCATAAGGCCAATACGTCCCAATAGTTTTATCTGGCGGATTATCCGTCAATGAATGCTCCGCCCCCGCCAACTCTTCAGCACTGTCACCGCCACCTTCCACACCGTGACAAGACAAACAATATTGTTGATAAACCTTTTTTCCGGCAATAGCATTACCTTGACCTTTTGGCAACCCAAAACCATCTGGAAATATGTCCATATTCCAGTTTTTGAGTATTTTTTCAGATGCTTTCTGACCCAACTCAGGACCGCTTTGCTGAGCTTCGCAAGTAAAAGCCCAAACAACCAACATGGTGATAAAAACTTTAACCATAAACATGGCTGATGACACCCTGATCTGAAATTTCCCAACAGACAACGGCATTGTAATGAAAATAACCATATTGACCCCGCTGCCGGATCAACTCATCACGTTCCGGTTGTATATAACCCGTTTCATCCACAGCCCGGCTTTTAATAAGCGTTTGCTTCCCATGCCATTGCCAGGGAATTCTGAACCGCGTAAAACATTTTGATAATACCGGCGTCTGCAACTCGGCTTCTGCCCAGCTTTTACCGCCATCTGCAGAAACTTCAACTTTAGTGATTTTACCTCGCCCACTCCAGGCCAATCCACTGATCTGATACAGACCGGGATTATTCAGCTTTTGTCCATAAGAAGGGCTGGTAATCAAAGACTTGGCATCCATAACAAAACTGAACTGCCGCGCCTTACCCGATGGCAGTAACTCCGTATATTTGGCGGTTTCATTACGCGCCATCGTCGGCCGATCAGCCAAATGCAGACGCCGCAACCATTTTATATGAGTCACCCCTTCCCAACCCGGCACAATTAATCTTAGCGGATAACCATTTTCTGGACGGATACGTTCACCATTCTGATACAAAGCCAAAATACAATCATCCAAAGATTTTTCCAGTGGAATACTGACATTCATTACCGCCGCATCAGCGCCTTCAGCAATCACCCACTTAGCCCGAGTTTTAATATTTGCTTCGTCAAGTAAAATACGCAACGGAATTCCAGTCCACTCGCTGCAAGAAGCCATACCGTGAAAATTTCCGACTGCAGTTTGAATCGGCTTACTGTGCCAACCGGCATTACTATTTCCACCGCACTCAATAAAACACAGACAAGAACTCATAGGGTAATGCAACAGGTCATTCAATTTAAAAACCAATTCGTTCTTGACCAAACCATGAATCAATAACTGATGATGTTGCGGATCTATTTGCGGCACACCGTTATGATGCCTTTCAAAATGCAAACCATTGGGTGTAATCGTACCTTCCAACTCATGCAACGGTGTCCACGACACGCCATTTCCGGGCGCCATATCATTAGCCATAACCCAGCGGATTACTTGTCTCTCATATTGTGATGGCTGACCATAATTGGAAAAAGAATTACCCGGTTCCGTCATCCATGACAAACGTTGTTGCTCCAAATCCGTTGCTAAAACAGATTCCGAAACAAATGCCGCTGCCGAAAAAAAAAGTCCTTTTTTTACAAACAAACGGCGATCCAGCAAACCACCGCCTGCAACTGATTTCAATGTATTTTTAGTATCCATCGCTTTATTTTTTCTTGTCTCCGCAAGGCTAAAAACAACAAACTTTGTATTCACAAGCCCTGATAAATCGATGACCTAGGACCTTAACGCTAAATACACCGAATAGATGTCAGACTATTAATCTTGCTTGTTAAAATAACCAATCAAAAAATCAATAAATGTAGAAAGTTTAGCCGGATAAAAACGTTTTTGCAGATAAGTCGCATAAACGGACAAATTAGTGATTCGATATTCCGGTAAAATTTCAATTATTTTGTCCTGTTTCAGATATTCGCAAACTGAAAACCGGGGTGAACGCATAATACCCATACCTAGTGCCGCCGCCTGAGATAAGGCCCTGCCATTATTGGTGGCAAAATG
The DNA here is from genome assembly GCA_964474415.1 of uncultured Methylomarinum sp. Taxonomy (GTDB): domain Bacteria; phylum Pseudomonadota; class Gammaproteobacteria; order Methylococcales; family Methylomonadaceae; genus Methylomarinum. The sequence continues at coordinate 10,187 of CAYYSO010000055.1, forward strand.
CCACTCATTTTTAACTTTCTCCGTTTTGCCGTCTTTATTAAAAATCCAAAAATCACCATGAGGCGTATTACTGTAATGAAGACAGCGATGTTTAGACAGCTCTTCTAAAGTTCGAGGACAACCATTCTTTTTCATATATTCAGGAGAAACATAAGTGCCTAATTCTGTTTCAGTAATTTTCCTGGCAACCACACCTAAATCCAGGGTATCTGTTACCAAAATGACAATATCAAATAGCCCGTCCCGTAAATTCTGATATTTATTATCCAGAGACATCGAAATTTTCACATCAGGGTATTCTCTTTGATAAGCCTCAATGGCCGGCACCATATAAATACCACCAAAATCTATAGGCGCACTGATTTTCAACACCCCTTTCACACTATCGCCCAATTGTGAAGTGGTTTCATCTAGCTCCACCAAATCCTCTAAAATTTGTTTACTTCTAGTGTAATAAGCTTGGCCCGCCTCAGTTAAATTTACACTTCGAGTTGTCCGGTTCAATAAAACAACACCCAATGATTTCTCAAGCTGAGCAATATATTTGCTAATCATCATGGCAGAAATATTCATCTCCCTGGCTACAGCAGCAAATGTTCCCAACTCAACAATGCGGCAAAAAACTTGCATATTATTAAATTTATCCATTACCCACCTACTTTATAAATTTATAGTTTACAGCTTATAAACTATATTTAGATTTATGCAAAGATTCTTCTTTTATATAATTACTGGCGGAGATAGTAGTCAATCCGTCTGGTTGTTCAAGATTTAATACTCCAATCAAATGGCTATTCACTTGATTGCATTACAATCTAATGAGCCTCCAGACGGATATTTTACTTTTCAGTTCAAAGTAAAAACTTTTCCTTCACCATAAAACAATTAGTTAACCATATGGACATAATTTTTTTAAAAATAATCGAGTTGGCGCTTGATGATAACAGTCAATTAGGCTAATATAGCGACTCTTACGGAGAGGTGGCTGAGTGGTCGAAAGCGGCGGTCTTGAAAACCGTTGAGGGTTTGTAGCCCTCCCAGGGTTCGAATCCCTGCTTCTCCGCCATGTAGTCCATCCAAATTGATAAGGAAAAAATATTTTCCTTCATCATAGCTCAAAACACGTTTACTGCAAAACGAGCTGAAATATCCAAAATTCCGTATTTGATTGACGCGACAATCTTTTTTATTTCCTCATCGTCGCCCTTCCTGATTTACGCCCAGCCATCAAAGTTCGAGAGATAACACAATAATGAGAAATTACTCAAGAAGCGACCAAAATTCTTAAATACTTGCTAATGTATGGACATAGATTATTTAATCATTGGCCAAGGCTTGGCCGGTAGTCTGCTAGGCTGGGAGCTTATTCAGAGTGGACAAAAAGTTCTAATTGTCGACAATGGCGAAGAAAACGCCTCGCAGGTGGCGGCAGGTTTGATCAACCCGGTCACGGGTATGCGTTTTGTTAAAGTAGCCGAAGTCGATTGGCTACTGAAAACGGCCAGACAATACTATGCTAATCTGGAGCATTTTTTTCAGCAACGCTTCTATTATGAAAAAACCATGTTGCGGCTGTTGCGCAACCAAAAAGAATTACAGACTGCTGAAAAGCGCTTAACGCAAAACGATTATCAGGACTATCTTGCTAAAATTATCGCCCCTCTGCCTGACATTAACAGCCCTTTGGGACTTCTACAGCAAAAGCAAACCGGTTATTTACTGACCCAGCCTCTGTTAAGCGTACTGAAACAATTTTTTATCAACCAACAGCGCTATATAAAAACAACGATTGACTACCGGCAAATTCATCTTAAACCGCAACTGCAATGGCAAAACATCAAGCCACAGCAGATTATTTTTTGCGAAGGTTATCAAGCCGTAAACAATCCCTGGTTTAATGGGTTACCTTTTCAGCCCGTCAAAGGTGAAATTGTGACCGCTGAAACATCAGAATCCTTAATTCAGAACATATTTAATTATGGCCACTGGTTCATTCCACTGAATAAACATCGCTTTAAAACCGGCGCCACTTTTGACAGGGAAAACCTGAATACTCAAACCACCCTGGAAGCGCAAAATAATCTGATGTCGGCATTACACCAAGTTTACCCAACGTTACAACAATCCAGTGTCATTAAGCTTCAAGCCGGTATTCGACCTGCGACCTCAGACAGACAACCGTTTATTGGTCATCATCCCGAACATTCCAGACTGGCTATTTTCAACGGCTTTGGCGCTAAAGGCAGCCTGCAAATTCCTTTTTATTGTCAACAATTTGCCAAAACCCTGCAACACAATGGCAAATTACCCGACAATTGTAATATAACGCGTTATTATGAATCGCATTTCCCTGCCTGAAACAGCGCACCAAATTATACAGAAACATTTACATCATGGTGCTATCACTATTGATGCCACCATCGGCAATGGTCACGATATATTATTTCTGGCTCAACAGGTAGGCACCAGCGGCCATGTCTACGGTTTCGATATTCAACCACAAGCCATCGCAGCAACAACAAAACGTTTGAACGATGCACTGTTGCAACAAACCACCACATTAATCCAGGTAAGTCATGCCGATATGTCTGAAAAAATACCGGCATTACATCATGGTTTTATTCAGGCAATAATGTTCAATCTGGGGTATTTACCTGGCGGTGATAAATCTTTAATAACCCAAACAAACTCAACATTACAGGCATTGAATGCCGCTATCCGGTTACTGGCCGAAAAAGGTGTATTAACCATAATGGTCTATCCGGGACACCCAGGAGGAGATGATGAAGCCAAAGAAGTGAAACACTGGCTAGATCACCTGGATAAAGATCGTTTTAATGTGACCACTGTTCACAGCACAATCAATAAAGCCAGCGCTCCCAGACTTCATATCGTCGAAAAACGCTGAAACTGTCAGATAACGCATAATGAATAATCTACCTGAATTACGCAGAATTTTCATTCGTCCCCAAGGCGCAACGAAGGGAGTATAGTGAGCTATATGATCGAAGTTGCGCAGCTTCCTTCCTGCTCATGCTAAGTGCCTACATCCTTGCAGGCAACGCAGAAGACGGATAAAAAACAAGTAAGGTGGGTGGATTATTTGTTGCGAGTTGCCTTATACTTCACGCCATTTTTAGGAGCTTAATTTATGCCACAATTCGATAACGTCACCATCATCAAAAAAGCGAATGTTTATTTTGACGGCAATGTCAGCAGCCGTACGGTAAAATTTACAGATGGTTCAAGCAAAACCCTGGGATTTATGTTACCGGGCGAATATACCTTCAACACGACTGATAAAGAACTGATGGAGATTATGGATGGCAATCTTCAGGTATTGCTGCCTGAATCCAGCGACTGGCAATCTGTAAAAGGCGGAGAATCTTTTAATGTCCCGGCTAACTCCCAATTTACGGTTAAAGTCCAGACACCCACAGATTATTGCTGTTCATTTATCAAATGACATAAAAACTACTGTGTCCCTAGAAAAAGTCGCTATCTTTGCCGATGTACAGAACATCTATTACACCACCCGTCAACGATTCCAAAGACACTTTAACTACAAAAGATTCTGGACTCAGGCTACTGCCAACCGCGAAGTCATCAATGCATTTGCCTATGCAATCGATAGAGATGACGCCAGACAACGCGGTTTTCAGAATACCCTGAAAAACATTGGTTTTCAGGTCAAATTAAAGCCTTATATCCAACGTAGTGACGGCTCTGCCAAAGGTGACTGGGATGTTGGTATCACATTGGATGTCGTAGAACAGGCTGCCGCTGTAGACACCGTTATTTTATTGTCGGGTGACGGCGACTTCGATTTATTACTGCAAAAAGTACAACAGCTTTATGGCGTAACAACCGAAGTCTATGGCGTCACTTTTTTAACGGCATCCAGCTTGATTAATTCAGCCGATCATTTTTTTCCAATTACTGAAGACTTGTTGATGTAATCAGGACGCCTGGGCTAATATACCGATTTTTTTGCGAAGGACTTTTGCAAAACACCTGATTTGAAAAGGAGTCATCATGAAAGCAGTCGGTTATCAGCAATCAAAAACTTTATTAGATTTTGAAATACCTACACCCAAGCCAACCGAACAAGATGTCCTGGTAGAGGTTAAAGCCATATCAGTTAACCCGGTAGATACCAA
>CAYYSO010000056.1:0-14199 GCA_964474415.1 uncultured Methylomarinum sp.
AGGAGTGGGAGGTCTTACTCCAGCGAAGCAAACTTTTATATCCAAGATTCTTTTGCTGTTGGGGATAGTTTTTCTTGGTCGGTAACCTTCGACGATGCTGGAACTGAGATGACAGAATATAACTCGTTTTACAGTTATATCTACGACCATTGGCGAACATATAGCTTGGCCGACTTTGAACCGTATGGGTATCACTTTCTATTAGATGCGGTTTTTAGTTTTTCAGCTCCGGTCGAAAAAGCATTCAATTTCGTTTATCAATCTTTTGGAAGTAATAAAATATTAAGCCAAGCCAACCAATTTAATAATTCTTTCTATCAGAAGAAAGAGAAACGAAGTTACAGTTCAGGGTATAGCCAAGATATATCGTTTTTAGCTTTACAACGTCCCGATAGCTTTACAGCAAGCTTGAAGGTTTCAGCATTGCAAGTAGGCTACTGGGCATCAGTGGGTAGGTCTACTGAAATCACAATTACTAATATTACGCCTGACCGGTCCCTGGAACAACATGGCTTGTTGCTTTATCTTTTGTATTGCTTATCGGTTTTAGAAGGAAGGCACTGACATTTTGATCTTATATCAATAGCGAACAAAAAACATCTCCAAGTGGATCGGACCCTTGCCGCATCCCTGTGGCAAGGTCATGAAAACCCCTGTACAAATTGTTAAAGAGTATTTGAATAAATGCCTTTGGGTCACTAATGGTAACTGCTATACCTCCTAAGCGTTCGATACCAAGAGAGACTTACCTACTAATCGGTAAATACCCTTTACATTTTACACAGCATCACAGTCAGTGCTCGATTAGTAATTCTTGGGTTGGAAGCATCAGGACTGTGATCAGTCAATGCTAGATTGAAATAATCTACCTTCCAGAACAATTTTGACCTGATATAGGCAAATGTTCCGAAGGCATGCTCTCCACATGGGTCATTTTCTGGTCCGAAGTTGTCGTACTCGGATGCTTTTCGCATCATGGTCATGGCCGCTAATGAATATTGGTTTGTTAATAGGGCATCCTGAGAATGATGCTTATGTAAATCGATCATTAAAAGAAATTGATTTACAGTTTGAATTTACGACTCAGAATAATTATTTGGCGGGATTAAGCATTAATAACAAGAATTATGAAATGATTTGAACTATATTAACTTGAAGATTATAGTTTGATTTTATGCCAAAAATATTTTAGGACTACGGTTCTATTTGCATAGAAAAACGGGGCAGGAAATTTAATCCCGCAGTCAACGGATTACAACATGGAAATTATCGACAATATTAACCAACTGCTAGGCGATAATCTCAAAGACACTATTAGACCTGGCGTAAAGTTAAAAATAGCGGCATCCTGTTTTTCCATCTATGCTTTTGAAGCCCTAAAAAAAGAACTAGAAAGCATTGAGGCGCTGGAGTTTATCTTCACATCTCCCACCTTCGTTCCTAATGAAGTTACCGACAAAATCAAAAAAGAGCGGCGAGAGTTCTTTATCCCAAAAGCCGAGCGTGAACGCAGTTTCTATGGTAGTGAATTTGAAATCCAGAAAATAAACTAACTCAGCGAGCCATTGCCAAGGAATGTGCTGACTGGATGCAGCGTAAAGCAATTTTTCGTTCCAATCGGGGTAAAGCTCCTATGCAGCAATTCGCGTGTATTGAAGGTACTCAGGCGGATGCGGTTTATTGCGTGTTACCTTACTACCTACAAATGACCATAATTAATTGTCAAAAGTCAGAAAAGTAAAGACAGCAACGCTACTATAGCGAATTAACATTGTATCAATTATACTCAGGCACTGAAGATATATGCTTCGCGCGGTTAATGTTAAGTGGATAGCTTGGTAAATCGACTTACCATAAAATCTGCAACAGCAACCGCAAGAAATATCATTATTTACATAAAACAATGGATTGGGAAAGTATTCAATATAAAATCTGCTGCCTGGACCTGGAAACCAATGAAAATGGTGAGATTTATGCCATAGGCGCTGTTTTTCAGGATCAGGTATTTCAATGGCAAGCGCCATTTAATATTCAACAAGTCCTCATTGAATTTGATTCTTTTGCCAAAGATGCTAAATATATTTTAGGCCATAATGTTATTTTGCATGACTTGCCGGTTTGTTATGCTTTAAATCCACAGCTGACAATATTTAACAAGAAGGTGATTGATACTTTGTTTTTATCACCGTTAGCCTTTCCGGAAAATCCTTATCATCGTTTGGTTAAAAATTACAAATTACTACGCGACAGTCTCAATGACCCATTAGCCGACGCAAGATTGGCGCTGTCACTGTTTCAGGATCAATGGCATGCATTGCAGGAACAACAGGCGGATTCGCAGTTATTGTCGTTTTATTATTACGCCTTTTCTGATAGTCCCCGCTTTGTTGGTATGCAGCAGGTATTGCTTGCAATGGGCGCTGAACCCCTAAAAGCAAGCGCTGCATTTGATTTATTAAAAGCACTGACGCAGGGGAGGGTGTGCAACACCGCCTTCAAAAAAGTGATTCTGTCTTATTTACCTAATCCGGGATTACGCCCGGCCTTAGCCTATTGCCTGGCGTGGTTACGGGTAGCCGGAGGAAATTCGGTGCTACCGCCCTGGGTGCGCCAACAATTTCATGATGTTGTCCCGGCCTTGCGGCAATTGCGTGATATTCCCTGTCAGTCACCGGACTGTCATTATTGCGGGGAAACTCATGACCCTGTCCTGCAGTTACAGCGCTATTTTGGTTTCCCCGCTTTCAGAAAGAAACCAGAGAATGCTGAGGGCGGCAGTTTGCAGCAAAGCATTGTTCAGGCCGGGATGAGTGATACACCTCTGTTTGCGGTGTTGCCCACCGGCGGCGGCAAATCGCTGTGTTTTCAACTGCCAGCACTGGTGCGTTATCAGCGGCGCGGTGTGTTGACTATTGTCATCTCGCCGTTGCAGGCGTTAATGAAAGATCAGGTGGATAATTTACGGAATAAAACAGGCGCTCCCAGTACCGCCGCGCTGTATGGCATGTTGACTGCGCCGGAACGAGGTGATGTTTTAAAAGCCATACAGATGGGCGATATTGCCTTGTTGTATGTGTCGCCGGAACAGCTGCGCAATAGTGGTTTTCAAAAAGCCATTGAACACAGGGAAATTGGCTGCTGGGTGTTTGATGAAGCGCATTGTCTGTCAAAATGGGGTCATGATTTCCGGCCGGATTATTTATATGTCGCAAGATTTATCAAGGAATTTGCCGAAAAACAGCAGGCGTTATTACCGCCGGTGCAATGCTTTACTGCAACGGCTAAACAGGATGTTAAAAATGAGATTATTGATTACTTTAGAGCCAATTTAGCCCAGGATTTAAAAGTTTTTGAAGGTGGCGTAGAACGTAATAATCTGCAGTTTGAGGTACAGACTGTCAATAGTGTCGATAAGTATCCTCGGATTAATCACTTGTTGCATGAACGGCTAGGTGAAAAGGGCAGCGCTATTATCTATTGCGCTAAACGCAAGCAGACTGAAGACATTGTAGAATTTTTACAGCAACAGGATTGGCAGGTCGAGGCGTTTCATGCCGGCAAGAATGCCGCCGAGAAAAAACATATCCAGGAAAATTTTATCAGCGGCAGTACCCGTGTGATTACCGCAACTAATGCCTTTGGCATGGGGATCGATAAAGAAGATGTACGGCTGGTGATTCATGCTGACATACCGGGGTCACTGGAAAATTATTTACAGGAAGCAGGAAGAGCCGGGCGGGATCAGCAACTGGCCGAATGTATTTTGCTGTTTGATGAAAATGATATTGATACCCAGTTTAAGCTGTCAGCCTCTTCACAGTTGAATCAGCGTGATATTGCGCAGATATTGAAAGGCTTACGCAGAACGCGTAAGGACCGGTTCGGTAATGTCGTGGTGACTACCGGCGAATTGCTGCAGAATAAAGTGGTTGAAACGTCATTTGAAGCCGACGATTATAGTGCCGGAACCAAAGTGATTACCGCAGTATCATGGCTGGAGCGCGCTGGGTTTATCGAGCGTAACGAAAACAAGACGCAAGTGTTTCAGGGGCGTCCCTTAGTCAAGAATATTGAAGAAGCCCGGCAAAAAATTTCCAGACTGGGTTTGTCGCAACGACAGCAAAAACGCTGGCTGGTCATTTTGGATACTTTATTTAATGCGGAAAGTGACGAAGGCTTTAGCGCCGATGAGTTAGCGTTGGCAAGTGATTTTTCCGCAGTCGATGATGAGGAACAACAGATAACCGCCAGTCAGCGAGTCATCCGCACTTTATACAATATGTCTCAGGCGGGTATTATTCAGAAAAACCTGTTGTTAACCGCCTTTGTTCGGTACAAGGTGGCGAATGCATCGGCAACATTATTGCAACAAATCTGTCAGTTGGAAAATGCCCTGGTCAAAGGTTTACAGGAACAAGCGCCCGATGCCGACACCGGAGAATGGCAGGTTTTATCGCTAAGACATACTAATCAGCATTTGCTTGATCTGGGTTTTAAACACTGTAATCCGGAAGTACTGCGTTTATTGCTGGTTTCCATGAGTAAAGATGGGCAGGGCCTGTCAGGTAATAAAGGCAGTCTATTTATTAGGCATGCATCTCAGGATCAATATCGGGTTAAGTTGAACCGGGGTTGGAAAGCGTTAACGGAAACGGTACAGCGCAGGCAAGCGGTCGCACAAATCGCCCTGAATGCCATTTTGCAAAAAATTCCAGCCAATACCCAAGCTGGCGCAGATTTGCTGGTCGAATTTTCGATTGAAGATTTACTGGCGGCGGTTAAGCAGGATATTGCAATGACTTCGGCTTTAAAAGATCCGTTGGCGGCAGTGGAAAGAGGGCTTAATTTTCTCCATGAGCAGAAAATCATAACCCTGCAGAAAGGTCTGGCCGTATTCAGACAGGCGATGACTATACAGGTATTGCCGGAAGCCAAGGGCAGGCGATACAACAAAGGTGATTATGAACCTTTGTCGCAGCATTACAGTGAGCGCATTTTTCAGGTGCATGTGATGAATGAATATGCGCGCAAGGGACTGGAGAAAATCGGTCAGGCGCTGGCTTTTGTGGTGGCGTATTTTTCACAGGACAAAACCGAATTTGTAAAACGCTATTTTAAAGGACGTAGGGAAATTCTGGAACGGGCGACCAGCCAACAATCTTTTCAACGCATCGTTAGTGATTTACAAAATCCTCGGCAGCAGGCGCTGGTTGCCACCGGTGAAAATGAAAATTGTCTGATACTGGCAGGGCCGGGTTCGGGAAAAACGCGGGTGGTGATTCATCGTTGCGCCTATTTGTTACGGGTTAAACAAGTTCCCGCCGACAGTATTTTAGTGCTGTGTTTTAACCGCAATGCCGCCACTGAATTAAGACAGCGACTGTTTAATTTGGTCGGCGCTGATGCTAAAGCTGTCACCATTCAAACCTATCACGGATTGAGTCTGCGTTTATCAGGTCATGCTCTGACCGGTATGGAACAGAGCGATGAGAACAGTGCAGAGCAACAGTTTCAAAACATGATCAGGCAGGCGATTGATCTGTTGACGGGGAAACAGGAATGCCTGAATGTCGATAGTGATGAAATGCGCGACAGACTGTTAGCGGGTTATCGTTTTATTCTGGTGGACGAATATCAGGATATAGACGCATTACAATATCAATTGATTTCAGCATTGGCAGGACGCAATCAGGATGAAGACAGCAAACTGACAATTTTGGCCGTCGGTGACGATGACCAGAATATTTATCAGTTCAGAGGAGCCAATATCGGTTTTATTCGTCAATTTGAACAGGACTATCAGGCCGGCAAACATTATCTAGTAGAAAACTACCGCTCCAGTACGCATATTATCAATGCTGCCAACCAACTGATTCAAGCGAATCGTGACCGGATGAAACAACAGCATCCGATTCGGATTAATCAGGGGCGCAAGAGTCTGGCAGCCGGCGGCCGCTGGGAAAAACTCGATCCACTGGCGAAAGGGCGTGTGCAGATACTGCGTTGTCATGATGAAATGCAACAGGCACTGGCTTTGGTGCAAGAACTTCTGCGCTTGCGGCAATTGGACAACAGCCTGGATTGGGCACAATGTGCGGTGTTGACAACAGAATGGCGTTTATTAAACCCTGTCAGAGCTTGCCTGGAAGCGCAGGACATTCCGCTGAGTCTGGCTTTGCCCAAACAAAGTCAGCCGCCAGCGTTTCGTATTCGAGAAAACCTGGATTTACTCAACGCTATCAAATACAGTTCGAATTCATTATGTAAAGTCAGTGAATGGCTGGCTTTTTTACAGAAAAAGCAGGAAAATATCTGGCACAATCAGCTCAAACAATTGTTGTTGCTGTGGCAAGCTGAAACCGATAATGCCAGAATAAGCCGGCAGCAACTACTGGAATATCTCTACGAGTCTCTTGCAGAACAGCGTCGTGATTGCCGTTTGGGGCAGGGCGTTTTCCTCAGTACCATCCATTCTGTTAAAGGGATGGAGTTTTCCCATGTGTTTATCCTCGATGGCGGCTGGTCAGTCACCGCAGCAGAAGAACAACGGCGTTTGTTTTATGTGGCCATGACCCGCGCAAAAGAAACGCTTTGTTTACTGCAAAGACAGGATCTGAGTAATCCCTATCTGACAACAATGGAAGGTGATTTTGTATTGCGCCGAAACAGTAATATTGAGACCGATTGTTCACGGCTCTTGGACAAAAAACAATATATAATATTGGGCTTAAAAGATTTTGATTTAAGTTATGCAGGAAGTTTTTCTGAAAAACACCCTATTCATCAAGCATTAGTCAATCTCAACGTTGGCTCATTCGTGACGATAAGTATTCATAGCGGCAAAGTTATGGTGCAGAAAAATCATGTGACTGTAGCTGTACTGTCAAAAAAAGCTCAACACCAATGGCAAAGTCGACTGGGCAATGTACAGTCAGCCTGTATTATTGCCATGATTACCCGTTATAAAACCGACAGTGACGAACAATATCATTCACGCTGTAAAGTCGAACAGTGGGAAGTGCCTATGATTGAAGTGGTTTTTGATGAGTGATCATTTACAGTAAAAGCAACACCTTTTCTGGGACAGATTCCCAGGGCATTATAATTCTATGCGTAAATGAAATGTTACTACATTGGTAAATGCATTTAAATTATTTTCAACACCTTGGCGCCACGAATTTTCCCAGCCTTCAGTTCAAGCAATGCTTTGTTAGCCTGTTCCAATGCAAACACCTGAATCTCAGGTTTAAGTTTCATCTCAGTGGCCAGACTCAGAAATTCCATAACATCACGGCGAGTAATGTTAGCAACGCTCTTTATCTCTTTTTCCTGCCAAAGATGAAGTGGATAATCCAGATTCAGTAAATTTTGCTTGTCGCCTTCTTTGCGAATTGCATTAATTACCAGTCTGCCGCCGGAATCCAGATTAGCCAGTGCCTCAACAACAGGCTCCCATGCCGGCGTGGTATCAATAATACAGTCCAGTTTATACGGTGCCTCATCCCTGGTATCTCCGGCCCATACAGCACCGAGTTCCAAGGCAAATGTTCTTTCCGCTGCATTTCTGGCAAATATAAACACCTCGCTATTCGGATACCGGTATTTCACCATTTTTAAAACCAGATGCCCTGAAGCGCCAAATCCGGTCAATCCGAGACGTTGTCCATTCTGTAATCCCGTTAAACGTAATGACCGGTAACCGATTGCACCGGCACACAGTAAAGGGGCGGCTTCTTCATCAGAAAAGAATTCCGGTATTGCATAGGCGAAATTTTCTGAAACAGTCATATACTGCGCATATCCGCCATTGACATCGCGCCCTGTCGCCTTGAATGCTGTGCATAGATTCTCATGGTCTGACAGGCAAAACTTACATTTTCCACAAGCAGAAAAAATCCAGGCAACACCAACCCTGTCACCTGTTGTAATAGTACGTACTTTGTTGCCGATGGCCTGCACTTTTCCGACCACTTGATGCCCTGGAACTACCGGCAATTGCAAAGGCGGTGTTCGGCCCTCAATTTCATCCAGTTCGGTATGACAGACGCCGCAAGTTGATATCTTCAGCAAAATTTCGTGTTCAGCGGGAACAGGGGCGGGGAGTTCCATGAGTTCAAGCGGAGTCTGATTTTCTTTAAGATTACAGAGACTTGTTAATACCATTGCTTTCATTACATCCACCGTTTTTTAAGTTGCTGTAATTTTGCTTGCTTGGTCAGAGCATTCACTTAATGATACTATCACGATAGCTATCAAAAAAATCCTGCAATTGAAAAATACCCTGATTTATGTTGGAATTTTAAATAGAAAATGTATGGAGTTGAGATTTTAAATCAACCAGGGATGTCACCGGCATTTAAGTATGTCTATGTCGCTATGGAGAATGACCCATGAACGACCTGCAACGCATGTTGAACGACATTGAAATGGAGGTCAAGCTAACCCGTGACTATACCGGGAAAAATGCTTTGGATGCCAGAGTTATGGCTGCTATGAAACGGGTACCGAGGCATAAATTCATTCCTCGCGAGTTTCATTACCGCGCTTACGATAACGGTCCGGCGCCCATCGGCTCTGGACAAACCATTTCCCAGCCCTATATAGTTGCCCTAATGAGCGACTTATTGAATACAAAACCTAGTGACAATATTCTGGAAATTGGCGCCGGTTCCGGTTATCAGGCCGCTGTCCTGTCCTGCATGGTGCAGCAGGTCTATAGTATTGAAATCATAGAAAGTCTGGCCGCAAATGCACGTAACCGACTCAATGAACTGGGTTACACTAACATCACTCTTCGAACAGGCGACGGTTATTACGGTTGGCCGGAATATGCGCCTTTTGACGGCATTATAGTCACGGCCGCCACGCCTTATATTCCTCATCCCCTGATTGAGCAGATGAAAACAGATGCTCGAATGGTTATCCCTATCGGTTATCCTTACAGCTATCAAGAGCTGATGGTTGTCAAAAAAAAGGCAAGCGGCGAAGTTGAGTCGCAATCGATTCTGGGCGTCAGTTTTGTACCGCTCACCGGTGAACGTGACACTGATCCTGTCGATAAAGTCATTTTAAACTCTGGAAAAAGTCACTGATTAGCGCCGTTGATTGCAATCGCTATTCTCAAACAGTTTCCTATTCATGTCTTTCACTGCCAGTTAAGAAAATATGAGTAGGATGTAGGTGCGAATTCATTCGCACTGCGCGGATAAATCCGCACCTGTACTTATAAACCTAACAAAATCCGGTTTGACGCTAAAAAGTTGGGTTACGTTATCTGCGCTCCGCTTGATAAGCTAACCCAACCTACATGTGACGCATTGTTTAATAAATGTTTAATTCTTAACTTAATGGCAGTACTTTTCTGAGGGTGCAGATTACTGTCGTTAAATTAAGGCAACAAGTATAGGATTGCATTTGAAAAGCACCTCTATCGCAATCGATGCGCTTCCTATGTGACTTTTTAAGTCACTACATTCTACCTAACCTCCGTATGCCGCTAAAATCCTGTAAACTCCTACTTTTTTTAAACAGTAAGTCTGATGGAGATAGATACAATATGACTAATAAAGCGACTTTGACCCAGTTCATTATTGAACAACAGCGAGAACTGCACGGGGCATCAGGAACATTTACTTTATTACTTAACGATATCGTTACCGCGTGTAAAAAAATATCCCATATTGTCAATCAGGGTGATCTAGTGGGGGCGCTGGGAAATGCAGATTCCGAGAATGTGCAAGGCGAAGTGCAAAAAAAACTGGATATCATTACTCATGACATTATGGTTGATGCGCTGAGCTGGAATGGTCATCTGGCGGGTATGGCATCGGAAGAGGTGGATAGTTTAATTAAAATTCCCGAACAGTACCCCAAAGGTAAATATCTGGCTTTATTCGATCCGTTAGATGGTTCTTCTAATATTGATCTTAACCTGACAGTCGGCAGTATTTTTTCCATTTTACGTTGTCGTGAAGGCGTTGAGCCGGAAACAGCCGATTTTTTACAGAAAGGCTCCGAACAAGTATGCGCCGGTTTTGTACTCTATGGTCCATCCACCATTATGGTTTTGACTACAGGCCTTGGGGTTAACGGTTTTACCCTGGACCAGGAAGTGGGGGAATTTTATTTGACCCATCCAAATATAAGAATTCCCGCAGATTGCAGTGAGTTTGCCATTAATATGTCTAATCAACGTTTCTGGGAACCGGCAGTAAAACGATATGTGGATGAATGTGTACAAGGTAAAGACGGTTCGCGGGGTAAAGACTTTAATATGCGCTGGATTGCGTCACTGGTCGCTGAGGTTTACCGTATCTTGATGCGCGGTGGGGTGTTTATGTACCCCTATGATTACAAGGATGCTTCAAAACCGGGTAGGTTGCGGTTGATGTATGAGGCCAATCCAATGGCCTTTATTGTGGAGCAGGCAGGCGGCGCTTGTTCAACCGGTCGAGAACGCATTATGGATGTTAAACCGGAAGGCATTCATCAACGTGTACCGCTGATTTTGGGATCAAAAAATGAAGTAGAACGCATTGTAACTTATCATCAGGAACAGAATTGAGAGATTTATGAAGACAATACAAGCTATTCAAATACGCCGTTCGGTTAAACAGTATGACTCTGAACATCAAATGACCGATCAAGAGATCAATGAAATTTTGTCATTAGCGATGTTATCGCCCACAGCTTTTAATATTCAAAACTGGCGTTTTGTTGTGGTTAAAGACCAAGCATTGCGGCAAAAAATCAGAGCGGTGGCCTGGGATCAGGCACAAGTGACTGACGCCTCTTTACTGGTCATTTTATGCGCCGACCTGAAAGCCTGGGAAAAACAGCCGCATCGCTATTGGCGCAATGCAGAACAAGAAGTGCAGGAATATCTATTGCCGGCCATTGATAACTACTACCGTGGTAAAGAGCAGGTACAGCGTGATGAAGCCATGCGTTCCTGTGGTATTGCCGCACAAACCCTGATGCTGGCTGCAAAGGCGAAGGGATTTGACTCCTGCCCGATGGATGGTTTTGATTTTGAGCAAGTAGGAAAATTAATAAACTTACCGGAAGATCATGTCATCAGCATGTTTGTTGTTATGGGTAAAAAATTGCAAGATGCCTGGCCCAGATCGGGACAACTTGATTTTTCTGAAGTGGTTATTGAAAACAGCTTCTAGAGCCGGTTTTTATTACCATGAAGGACATGAAGAGAATGAAGGAAAAAGCATTGAGTGATTTGTCGAATAAGGCGATTGTTGATGAAAGCAAAGTCCATGAAATCTTCGGTTCCGAATTATGATTATCTGTAGCAATACAGAAATGTCTTTAAGTCCTTCATGGTAAAAATAAATGACATTGCCTGAAATCATCGTCCTTTTTGTCCCTTTTATGCACTGCGACATTAGCTACCTAGCTTAATTAGTCTTAGCGCCGCCATACATTAATCATGAGTCTACGTTACCAAATTAGCATCAGAATTTTGTGTTTTTCGTTTTGTATCCTGATATTAGGTGGTTCTGTCGCCATTTGGCAGGCACGTAATGCTGTCAGTGATGAAGTGGATTCATCTATCAACCTGGCGTTGCAACTCATTAAACTGGGCCTGTCAATCGCTCCCTCTAACGGTATAGATGAAACCGATTGGGTAACTCGTTTAAGCGCATTGAAACAAACCCGACATCTCAATATTCAGTTAAAAAAGCCTTCAGGTCAATTAGTGAATATTGCAGGCAATAACCAACCAACCAGGCGGGAAGAGTTACCGCCGGAGTGGTTTTTTAATTTGGTGGTTGGCGATTATCCCAAAGCCGAATATCAGATCAAGACTTTTGATAACAAGCCTTTAACGTTGGTGATCCAGGCCAATCCACTAGATGAGATTACTGAAGTCTGGCAGGAAACAGTCGCCTTTTTTGCCACTATTTTTACCTTGATCTTATTAACATTTCTAGCCCTTCACCTGGTTTTCAATAAAACCCTGAAAGCGATCAATACCATTGTCGATACACTTAAATTGATTGAAACCGGCGAATACCGGAAAAAATTGCCGCATTTTTCAACCCGGGAATATGACAGCATTGCCAAAGCGATCAATCACATGACCTGTGTACTGGATAAAACCCGGCAGCAAAACAGAGCCTTAACCCAGCATTCTTTGCAAATACAGGAAGATGAACGCCAACGGCTGTCACAAGAACTGCACGATGAACTCGGTCAATCGTTGACCGCTATCAAGGTGATGGCGGTAACGGCAGCACATAAACAAACTGATACGCAAAAAATAACCGACTCCATTATCACTATTTGCGATCATTTGGTGATGGTAGTGCGCTCTATGATGCAGCAGTTGCACCCATTGATTCTGATTGAGCTGGGGCTGAAAGCCACATTAGAAGACCTGGTTAGTCACTGGGCGGAGAGAAATCCCGAGTTGTTGTTAACCCTGCATTGCGATGACGCAGTAGATGCTCTGGATAAAAAAATCACTATTCAGGTGTTCAGAGTGATTCAGGAATGCCTGACCAATATAATTCGACATGCTCATGCCAGTCACGTTAATATCAATTTAGACATTGGCAATCAACAAATAAACAGACTACATCTGCAAGTTGAAGATGATGGACAAGGGTGTGATATCGATAGTGTTTCTTCCGGTTTTGGCCTGTTGGGCATGCAGGAAAGAATCAAATCACTGGACGGAAGTT
This sequence comes from uncultured Methylomarinum sp., assembly GCA_964474415.1. Taxonomy (GTDB): domain Bacteria; phylum Pseudomonadota; class Gammaproteobacteria; order Methylococcales; family Methylomonadaceae; genus Methylomarinum. The sequence goes on from CAYYSO010000056.1 coordinate 12,702, forward strand.
TTGAACTGCATTCACGACCCGGAGCAGGTATGAAGATAATTGCAATCATTCCTATACCATGAGTGACAAGGTAAAAGTTTTATTAGTCGATGATCATGCCGTGGTCAGAGCAGGTTTTAAGTTGCTGTTGGCTACCAGTAATAATATAGAAATGATTGCTGAGGCAGATCGGGGGGAGCAGGCTGTTCAGCAATATCAGTCATTAGTCGTGGATATTGTGGTGATGGACTTATCCATGCCCGGCATAGGCGGTCTTGAAACGATACGCCGTATCATTCAGCGGGATGCTGAGGCCAATATTCTGGTTTTCAGTGTTCATCATGAACAGGTTTATGTTAATAGAGCTCTGAATGCCGGAGCCAAAGGGTACATCACTAAAAACAGCGCCCCGGAAATTCTGTCTGAAGCCATTGAGCAGGTCATGCAAGGACAAATTTTTATTGAAAAAGGGTTGCTTCGGGATGCGGCTGACCAAACGGATGAACGGGACTATCAAAAGATTATCGAGACTTTCTCAGCACGCGAATTTGATATTTTCAGATTACTGGCGAAAGGCTTGACAGTGCATAAAATAGCCGAAGAGCTGTGTTTAGGTTATAAAACGGTTGCCAATTATGCGACCCAAATCAAGAAAAAAATGCAGGTCGCGAGCATTGCCGAACTGGCGCATGTGGCTGTTATTTTAGGTGTGATAGAGCGATAATGATTAAGCACAGAAAATCAGGGTTAAAATCAGATTAACCTATTAACCCATGTGGAAAATATTCGACGCTGACAGGTGGAAAGTTTTCAATGCTGATTGACAGTCCGCTGAAAATGATTTTGATTTTGGGTATGATGGATATTATGCTTGATTGGTTTCAGGCTTCTACCAGGATTAGAATTCAGTGAATTGGCATACATTAAAAAATAAAATTGACAAACGCTATAATCGGCTTACAATAGCCATCAGCTAGAAAATATGATTTACCCTTGTTTTACCACTTCGATGTCTCTCCTGTAGTTTCTCGTACTGTTCTTCATTCAGTAATTTCAACGTTATCAGCTTCACCAGCCTATTTATAGGCTTTTTATTCAAATTTTTATAGGACTTATTATGTCTACAATGACTACCGGCACCGTTAAATGGTTTAACGCTGAGAAAGGTTTCGGCTTTATCGAACAGAAACAAGGCCCCGATGTTTTCGTACATTTCAAAAATATCCTGAGCGGAGACAGCGGCTACAAATCCCTTGATGAAGGCCAGGATGTACAATTTAGGGTCGAGCGTGGCCCCAAAGGGCTGCAAGCCGAAGAAGTAACTGTTATCTAAAGGCTAAACGAGTCTCGGCCCTTGTTGGGTTGAGGCTTGTCAATAAATAAAAAAATAAATCGGCTTACTTTTTGGGTTAGGGATTAAACTTTTCCTCAAAGATTCAGCCTTAAATTTGTTAGAACACAAAAGGGGGCGACCTGGCTTCGACGTGGGTAGCAAAACCTTGAGTGCATGCCGAGGACA
>CAYYSO010000057.1:0-14012 GCA_964474415.1 uncultured Methylomarinum sp.
GTGCGAATGAATTTGCACCTACTCACTGAACTTGCGAAGTATGATGGTGACAGTTAAATGACATCTGCAAACCAGTTTTCCGCACGTTTAAAGAACAGGTAGCTGAATGGGAGTATCACTAAGGTTAGAATCAGTCCTGGGTAAATAGCGTTGTAATCAGGTGGCAAGCCTTTTAGCAGAACGCGCTGGAAGCTATCGATAATACCTGCTAGCGGGTTGAGGGTGTACAGAGTGTATAAGTCGTTTGACCATGAGCCGGCTGCTTGTTCAACGATTAATTTTTTGTGAACCAGGCTGAGCGGGTAGATTACCGGTGAACCATACATCAGCAGAGATAAAGCAACGGGTAACGCTTGGGCAACATCGCGGTAATATACATTTAATGCTGCGCCGAAAAAACTGATGGTTAATGCTACGGTCATGGTATACAGAATGATTGCTGGAACCCAGAGTGCATAGATGCTGGGCGCCATTTTATAATAGATCATTAAACCGGCCAGTATAAAAAAACTGATGGTAAGCTCTACCAGTTTGGTTACCATGGCTGTTAGAGGAAAGACTTCGCGAGGAAAATAAATCTTTTTGATAAGCGCGGTGTTGGCGGTAACGCTATTAACACCTTCCGAAGCCGATTCCTGGAAGAAAATCCACGGTAATAAGGCGGCAAAGGTCAGAATAGGATAGGGCAGGCCGTCACTTTCAATGCCTACAAAACTTCGAACCAGTGTGAAAATGAACATCAGCATAACCGGTTTGAGTACTGCCCATAGGATACCGAGGTAAGCCTGTTTATAACGGACAACGATATTTTTCCAGGCTAAAGTTCTCTGTATAAGTACAGATTTTTGCATATTTTTAACAAAGGTATTTACCTCTTTTCTGATCTCGTTGATTATTCATATACATGAAATTGAACAGAGAATATCAATATATTGATATTGTTTCCACGCTAGGTGCGGATTTATCCGCACCTACATTCTGCTCACGTTTTTTAACTTAATAGCAGTGACGCTGGAATATTTAAAAATAATTTTGAAAACTTGTCTTTTTGGACATCTTTCGCATTGTAGCAATAGTTATATGGCTAATACTATGATTTGAATACAAACAAAATCCTACGCCAGTTGTTGGGGTTATTCCATGTGCGATTCTAAGCTATTCTATTTCAGTTTTTGATGGAGGGAAGAGCATACGCAATCCAAATTTCGCATAAGCAAAACAGGGAGATAACGTGAAAGCAGCTAATAAAGGATTCCAGGCTTTTGGACGCTTAAGTGTATAAAAAAAATGGTAGGCCAGGTTGAACTGTGCTTGCGCTAAGCTTTTTTTTATGGATTTTTGTTTGTTCGATAATGCGGGTAATGTCTGGCTGGCCCGATATAAGCCTGTTTGCAGCTTTATATTGGCATGTAAGTGGCGTTCTTTTTGGGCAGGCACTGAATAATAGCGTTGCCCTTCGCATCGAGCAAGATAAAAAGGTTTATTGATCAAAATCATATTAAATAAAATGCTTGCGTAAAGCGACCATTCGCATTCATTAAATGGATCAGTTAAATTATTTATAGCCTGGGTTTCTGTATTGATGTTCGGTAACAGACGGAATGCCTGGTTTCTGAGTGCGTTAGTTGCTAACCATGCGTCTCGTGTTGCCATCGGATGCTGGAATGCGGATGGGACGGAAGTTAACATAGCTTCGAATATTGATTGATCAAAACGGAACGTATCCGGTTCTATTTCTTTTGGCTGTGTGCGGGCAAGAAATTTTCCGATGGTTTCAGTTTGAACACGATTGAAATAATCTTTTTTTTCACCAAAGCCGTCAACACCGATAAAAACGATTTGACAATCAGGAACTGTATTTAAAAGAGTTACGCATGATTGAAGTGTTTCTGGTGCAAGCAAATCATCATCGTCCAATTGAATGATGTAATCGCCTGTTGCCTCTTGAGCGCCTTGGTAACGTACTTTTGCAATACCTTGTGCAATGGTGTTGCGCACCACTCTTATTTTTGAACAGTGGTGGTATTGATGCAGTTTGTTTTCATCAATTGCTATCGTAGATGCGTCATCAATTATGATGATTTCCCAGTTGCTATAATATTGCTTGCAGATACTGTTGATTGCTTTATTTAGCAGATCAGGGCGATTGTGTGTTGGGATGATTACAGAAACTTTTTGCATTATTTTTCTGCGCTAAACCAGCGTATACGATGAGAAAGGTTTATATTATCCAGAAGTCCATTTCGGAGCATGGTGTCAAGTTTTTTCTCATGTTGCCAGTCACGGTCTTTAACCTGATAAAGAGTCCCTTTTTCTTTTTGGGTTTGTCCTAATTTTTCGCCATTCGCCAATCGATTTAAGGTCTCAATGTAAGCTTCGGCGCTTTCTTTAACAGCACGCCAGAACAAAGTCAGTTCATCATCGTTCGGTTTTACTTCAGGCGATATATGAGCAATTAAATTTCCGGTATCAATGCCTTCATTGATAAAGTGCAGTGTACAGCCAACCTGATCGGGTTCACCATTGTAGAGCGCCCAGAAAGTACAATCGGCTCCGCGGTAATGGGGGGAAAGTCCGCCATGCAGATTGACAATACCGTATTTACCCATTTTAAGCAGTGGGCCTTTTATCAGCGAGGTTCCGAAAACGGCAATAACATCTGGTTGGCTTTTTTCGGCCAGTTTAACAACATCTGGGTGGTTGATGTGAGGGACATTAACAACTAAATCCGGTCGGTCCAGTTTTGCCGGTTGATCGCCAAAGAAAAAGGTTTCTTCTTTGTTACCGGAGTAGCGTTTTCGGTCTCTGATCCAGCGCCATATTTTTCGGAAGAAGTTTGCCGGTTTTAATAGTTTTAGGATTTTACCTAGGGTCCAATGGCTTCCAGTTTCCTGGACTATCGCAACAGGGCGTCCCGCTTTACATAGTTTGTTGGCGACATATAGATGTCGTGGTGAACCACCGCATAGTATCAGAATAGATAAATTCGACATTTTTGTTTGTTATTGTTTTAGTGAGAGTTTGATTTTTGCTGATAATCGGCAATTAAGGCGTCAGCAAAAAACTTGGCAGCCCAGTTAGGGTATTCAAACATGGAATAACGTCCCCAGATGGGAAAGGAGCCGGCAATACCGCCGTCATTTACACCGGCTTTATGTGTAATAGCTTGTTTTTTCTTCAGGTACTGGATCGCTTTATCGATATTGGGCTGAAATTCTTGCTGGAGATTAGTTTGCGTCAGTCGCGACCAGATGATGCTGGTTTGTGCGAGGCCGGTCAGGCATACATAGTAAGCGTTGCTTTGCCAGTTTTGATTATAGGTGCCGGCTATCGAACCGTCTTTTCTCTGCACTGTTGTCAGTGCTTGTGCAGCTTTATTGGCGGCATCGAGGTAACGCTTGTTGTTGAGCAGCAGGCTGCTTTCCAGTATGCCTCTGATGGCATAGGCAATAGTATGGGTGAAGGGTTCGGCGCCGGCTGTAAAGGCATTATTTTTAAACCAGCCGTTTTCAAGTTGCTGAGTTAAGGCCCAGTCTATATTCCGGGTTGCGGCGTTAATCAGTGTTTTGTCGTTGGCCAGCAGACCGGTTTGTAATAAGGCCCATGCGGCCCGGGTATTATAAGTATGCGGTATGTCGTTATGCGTGCTACGCCGCCAGCAACCGTCTTCATCTTGCTGGGTTATTAGCCATTTTCCAGCTTTGACGGCAGATTCCAGGCATTCATTTCTATTGAGTTGCTGGTAGCCGCAATTCATGCCGTGCATAATTTGGCCGGTGTTGAAAATAACTGGTTTACTTCCTGCTTCGCCAAAATGACCGGGGAATGAGCCGTCTTTATTCTGAATGGACAGTTCCCAGTCTAGTATTTTATGTGCGCGGTCTATGAGTTCTTGTTGCTTCAAAATAGCCGCTGCGGCAACGAATGTTTCGATAATATAGCCACTGGTTTCCGGATAACTCGGTAGCCAGCCGTCTTCAAAACTCCAGCCTGCAGAAACGCCGCCGTTATCAGGTTTTCCATTGCGAATATCCTGTGCCCGACACAGCCAATTAATAGCGGCGATTAAATGAGTTTTATGGTCTTGCACCGGTTGATTGGGGGTAGTCAGGTCACTGACTATCAATTGCATATGCAGGGGATTCCAGATTTTGTAGCGGAACGGTAAACCTACGAGTTGTGTTAAAGACATGTGGTTACGGCTGATTGTTTTAAATTATAAAAAGTGTAGTGCAAATATCAGGTTTTCAAAAGTCCGTTGGTAATGGAACATGACTAACAACATAGCGATGCTTCCCTGATTTTTCAGGTGGAATGGCGTCCAGTTTATTTATCATAATGTCAATTTCCCCTAAACGTTGCTGGAGTTGATTAATAATTTGGCTGTCAGACTGTTCCTGCCACAATGAATTGGGCACAATTTGCACTTCCAGTTCGGTTTTTGAATGTTGAATTATTTTGAAGGACTCAACCCCTTCAATGGCCCGCAAAACATAGATGACCGCAAGAGCATGCATGACTGTGCCGTCTTGTTTTATGATGAAGTCAGTTGTGCGTCCCAGTATTTCGCCTAGTACATGAAGACCGCGGCCTTCTGTACAGGTTTTGTCGGTAGCTGTGATCATGTCGCCTGTTCGATAGCGAATAAAAGGTTGCGCCTGAGAACGTAATCCAGTGATAACGGCTTCTCCTGTTTCGCCGGGGGCAACTGCTTTTCCTGTTTTGTCGAGTATTTCCAGAATCAGGCTTTCGCTCATTAAAAGCATTTGTCCTGAAGGACTTTCGTGGGCAGTAAAACCAATATCTCTGCTGCCAAATTCATTAGCGACTGGAACTTGAAAACTTTCCTGGATTATTTTGCGTTGGTCGGGATAGAGAGGTTCGCCTGTAGTGAAAACAGCTTTAAGCCCGGGTATTTGTAGATTGACGTTTTCACTTTGGGAAAATTTGGCCAGCAAGGCTATGCTGCTGGCATAACCGTATATACATTTGGGCTGATATTTTTTAATCGCCTGCAGGTATTTTCTCATGTTAGCGGGTGACATATCGAAGGCATTGAGCAATAATTGATTCATCAAACGGTCGCGCATTTGTTTGATGTGGTCGGTTTTTGCCAGTTCAACAGGGGCGCCCCATAAATAGACTTCTTTATCGCCCAGTTCTACATCCCACCAGCGTCTGGCTCGAATTCTTCCTGCGGCATCAGACGCCTGACGTTTTTTGCCAAAATAAAAAATCAGTGGGCTGCCACTGGAGCCACCGGTTGTATATTGATAGGCGCCGCCGGGTACACCAAGCCATGTCATTTCTTTGCCATGTAACTGGGCGTCCTGTTTGGTCATGGTTGGAAGCAGGGTTAAGTCTTTCAAGGTAAGCAGATTATGCTCTGACAAGTCCAGACCCGCATCTAAAATTCGTTGTTTGTGCCAGGGGCAATGTTTATTAGCAAGAATAAGCAGATTTTTTAATTTTTTTCGTTGTAATAGTTCGATTCCATCTCTTGAAAACCATTGAGTTTGTTGCAGCTCGTTTACATAGTTGATAGTTGGACGTTTCAGTAGTCTTTCATGTAATGGGAAGGCAATATTTTTAACTATCCAGGGATGCATCGTATCGGTTTAAGTTATTTTTCAGTTATTCTTATTATAGATCAGCTAAGGAAAGCTCAATGGTTTTTTGTTTTGTTCCATTATTCCATTCAATAGTCAGGTTGTGTGTTGCTTTAGAAAATAAAAAGCTATGAATCTTTGATATTCCGTTAATTCTGCAACCGATTTGAGTTTTGTTTTCTATGGGGGTAATGATGATTTCTTTGTTTGATCCTAGCAGTTTCGGGTTGTAAACCGTTAGAAATTGATCGGTTTTTTGGGCTAAAGGCGGAATAATTTCCACACGCCATGATCCAGGTTCTGGCGGATTGGTTTGACGGTTTTTGATTGAATTCCATAATTGACCATTTTCATCATAATTTTTGTTCTGCACTAAAAATTCTGCTCCTTTGCCGCCAATGATGTTGATGTAGGCCCCCTTTGGAAACAATACTGTTGCTTCGAGCGTACTGTCGGTTTGACTGGGATTTTTTCTTGAAAAGACATGGGAAATGATTTTATTGTTGCTCAAATAGGGGCGGTTAATGGTGTGAAAAATTGAGCGCTTGGTGTAGGTTTCTTTGGTGGCAGTAATGTTATCGTAAACGATAACAATATCGAGTTTTTTGTCGTAGATGAATGTTCTCCAATAATCCTCTACTCGTCTGCTGCGTGCAGAAAAGGCGCCGCTTCCTGAGTTTTTGTTGGTATAGGCTGGAGTCAGATTGGCTATGGCCACCACAACATTTTCATCGGTATAATATTTTTCAATTTTACCGGTATGATAAATATCTTTTTTCGTTAACCATTCGTTCAGATCCAAAGGAGCAGACTCTACTCCCCAACCGGAGCCCACTCTTCTTTGCCCGCCGTCGTTGGCGATGGGTCTGGGCGGTTTCTTCTTTTTTTCTGGAGCGGGAACGTTGTCCTGATAATCGGTTACGGTGATGACATTGTGGGCAATGGTTTGATAACTGTAATTCATATGATGATCAGAGCCGTATTTTGGGCCATATAGCCCACTGTCTATGACTAATGGTCCGCCCTTGAAAAGGGTGAATGAACCTTGATCTAAATGAGAGTGCGACCAAAAATTATTTCCGGCTTTGAAGGTGACATAAGTGGCATCAGCGTTCCAGCTGCTTCTGGCAATGACCATGCCAATACCGTCAAAATGTTTTTCCAAAGGGAGTCTGTATTTTGCCTGCGTATCACATAATTGATCAGTTGTTAATGGCCCCCAAGGGGATGCAGAAGGTTTGTAGGGAGGCGGGCATTTGTTTAAACTGTATGCCGCTTTATCGTTGTATTCAATGGCTAAAGCAATTCTGTCAGGAATGGCTTTGTCAAAGAATCTTGCATCTCCCCAGCGCATATGGGTGCCGTCCGGGCGTGTCCGGTAAATCAGGAAGTCAAGAAATCCCCTGATGCCTGGCTCTGTTCTGAAAAGGTCTTCTCCTGTTGCTTTGCGCCACATTGCTGGAACCTGGTAGATAGCTTGACCTATGCCAATGCCGATATATTCACCGCCTTCGTGCCAGCCGCCGTTGTCTCCCATTACTTGACGCCAAACCGGTAGAACTCTGTTTTTCCATAGGTCATCGGTAAAATTCATACAAGTTTGTCCATAAGGGTGATCTTTGTATAACACAATAGCTGTCGCCATAAGAGCCTGAAAGGGGCTGTTATAGAGAAATACGTTATAAGGCGATAAACGTTGTTCTCTGATGAATTCGATCAGGTACTGGCAGCCTTCAGTTAGTTTTTCTTGTAAGCTTCGTTTTTGTTCTGATGACCAGTAAGGGTATAACCAATCATAAGCCAGAGCCAAAGGTTTGGCCTGTACGTTACCTCGACCTTCAAATTGCATGGTAGTCAACTGATTATAGAGGTTATTTAGCGCAACAGGATCAGGTTTTATGGTTGCTGTCAGGATGGCTTGATATAGTTTTCCTTTACCTTGATTGCCAAGAAGTTGTGCAGTTTGTATATAACTCGGGTTATATCTTTTTATTTGCCGGATTTCCCAGAGTTTGGGAGCTGGAAGCCGGGGGTGTTGCAGTTGAAAAAAAGCAATATTGGCTGCCGGTAGTTTGTCTGCCTCAAGTAGTTTCGGTTTTTCATTGTCAGTGGATGAGAAAGTGTTTTTCGGTAGGATATAAAAAATTCCAATAATTACTATACTGGTTATGACAATTCCGGTTATTACATGAGTATGGTTTAAGGTGAGTTTTCCAAATCTATTCGACACTATTTTAGTGATCCAGCCTTTATTTAATATCACAGTCTGTTTGGTTCTAAAGTCTATGGAAATAAGATTGGCCAGTTGTATACCTAAGCCTAATACGAACATCAGACTTAAATACAATACACACCATCGCCCAAAAAGAACACTGGTATCAAGGTGTGTTTTTCGATTCGGGCCTAATAAAAAGTCGATGCCGGAAAAGGTTAAGCCGTATTTATGCAGGTTTTCAGCAAGCCCTAAATTAAGAAAATACCAGCCGGCGATTACTCCTGTGACTGTAAAAAGATAAGTCGAAACTTTCTTGATTTGAAATTTTAAGGGTTTGCTAAACAGGTAGGTAGTATTGGCTGTGATTAATAATATTAATGCGGCAAGAAAAAAAAGGCCGTTTTTTGCAATTAATTCAGTCAGGTTATCAGTTCCCGCATAATCTATTACGATAAGTTTGGAAATAATGAAGATGACGGCGAGTACAGCAGTTTGTTTGAATAGTATTATTCCCGATTGAAATGTGGATTTCGCGATTGTAAAAAATGTTACCCAATAGCTCATTGAAGCTGTAAGTGGTGCAATTAACGCAATAAACCTTACATAACGCTCAATTTTATCTATAGCATTGGGAAAGATAAGCAGGAACTGCCCGGTATTACCCCATAACTGATCGTTTTCTATTGATTTTCTAATGGTTATAGACCCTAAAATATCTGATAAACTTTCATAAGAGACTGAAAATTTGATTAGAAAAAAAGATACCGCACAAACCAGAATGGTAATAGGTAAAAGATAAAGAGTGTTAATCTGGAAGAATGTGCATAATTTTGAAATGAGGGGGCCGCTTATGCCAAACCAAATCAAGAAAAAGGAAAAAAATAAAACTCTAAACCAGCTGCCATTATCTAAAAACAGTTCTTTAATATTGTAGGGCAGTTGCGGGAAGCTCAGAAATAATTTTAGCCCCAGCGTTATTAAACAAACTAATACTATCAGACTATAAGATAAACGAGGGGGGGGCTGTGTGAAGGCTTGTTGTACCGGCTTTGCTGTTGTACTTTTAATGGCCTTATGAGAGAAGTTATGGCTTTTCTGTTCTGAATCGGGGGCATATTTTATAGCTAATGCTAGGATCAAAATAAGAATAGGGTCGGTAATCTCAGCGGTATGATGTGATAAATAAATCTGGAAAAACTCTATACCTGAAGTTAACAAAATTAAGGCGATGATTATGATGTGTTTATTTTGTTTGGGGAAAATCCATATGAGTCCGCCGTATAAAAATAACTTTTCAAGTAGATTTTGGGTATTGATTAACATCGACCCTGTCAGGAAGCCGTAAAATGGGATCCAGTTAAAAGCTTGTGGATTGGGAAGAATTTTCAATGGAAAAATACCATTGATGAGGATGGTCGTTAGCAATAGAATCAATAATACTGTTTTGTAATTAGGTGATTTTGATAGGCCAATCTGCCAGATTATTACACTAATCAGGCCGGCTATATAAGCGGAAGGTTCAATGGTTGTATCAACCAGAAAAAGTTTAATCAGGAGGGTAATGAAAATAACAAGAGCAAAAATACTGTTATTAAATTTTGGCAAAGTCTTTTTTAACAGAAAACCTGCCATTAGCCACCCGGTTATCTGTGATAAAAATGAACTGATAGAAAGATGAAATGGTGGCCGAAATTGTTTTAAGTTGCTCCAAATCAGGCCTAAATCTAAAGTGGGAACAAATGGCAGCAGTTGAAATGAAATCCAGCTGCCGATTAAGAGCCATTCAATGCTTAATGTTACTGGTATCAGGTTTTCAGGGTTTGGTGCGCGGATAAGGAATTTTCCGATCAGGAAGCCAAAGCCTGTTCCTGCCATATTCCAGAATATATCCTGTATGTTTGGATCTCTGGAAGGTGTGTAAAGCTGTAGAATTTGTAAAATGGTCGCCAGCACTAATCCACAAAGAAAATAAATTATGCTGCTGATATGCTGTTTAGGCAGGTTTTTTATCGCTATGATGATGCCATAAGGTAAAAATAAGGCAATGTTTCCAAAAATATCACTAATAGATTGATGCTTTGAGGTCGTCCACAAAGTGTCATAAAAAGAGTTTATCGAATGCGCATTATATTGAAAATCAAATGGATAAAGTGAGCCATAACTGGCGAGAATAATAAATAAAAATATAAAGAAGCGCATAAAATTAAATTATTAGTAGTTTTCCGGTTTGCTCATGTGCCCTGATCTAATGTTTATCTGCAGTTCAAGAATTTTGGCGGGATAACTTATTATCATGCTTACTGTTTTCAACTGTCAATTCAGTAACCTTTAGTTTATTAAGGAAAAAATAATGTTGAGGCTGATTTTGTTGTTAGTTTTTATTGTGGCGATGAATAATGTACGGGCCGATATTGATTTGGCTGACACAGTAGAAAAAGTAAAGCCAAGTATCGTTGCAATCGGCACTTATATGCCAAAGCGCTCACCAAGAGCGGTGTTCAGGGGGACTGGATTTGTGATTGGCGACGGTAGTCTGGTGGTGACCAATGCACATGTTTTACCTGCTTCATTACAAGCCAAAAACAGGGAAAGGATTGCAGTATTTGTAAAAAAAAATGGCAAAGATCTACTATACTCTGTTCATAAACTGGCTGTTGATAAGGCCCATGATGTTGCGCTATTAAAGCTTGAAAGGGATCGCTTGCCTCCTCTTTTGCTGGATAATTCCAGTAAAGTCCGGGAAGGGCAGACATATGCCTTTACCGGTTATCCAATAGGCATGGTTTTAGGGCTGTATCCGGTGACTCACCGGGGAATCATTTCAGCAATTAGTCCGATTGTGATACCAATGATAAAATCCAGGCAGTTGAATGCTGAATTGTTCAGGCGATTGCGTCACCCCTATAAAGTCTATCAATTGGATGCGACAGCGTATCCAGGTAACAGCGGTAGTCCCTTGTATCATCCTGAGACGGGTATAGTGATAGGTATTATTAATAAGGTTTTTGTAAAAGAGAGTAAGGAAACAATACTTTCCAAGCCAAGCGGTATTTCTTATGCGATACCGATTGTACATTTACGGAATCTTTTGAAAGAAAAAAATTTATTGTAGCTTTGTTGTAATCAAAATGATAAGAATTTTCAGGCATTATATATCCGGCGTTTATTTGGGGCTGTTTTTAATTGAATTTGCAATTTTTTTCGCCGCTATGCGTTATGGGCATGATGTGCGATTTTTATACTCTGATTCCTGGTATGAAGATGAATATGTCAATTTATCCAGTATTATTTTTGCTTTGATTGTTTCTTTTTCCAATATTGGCATTGGTTTATACCGAAGAAGTATCAGTTGGAAAGACTATAAGTTATTATCCCGGATTGCAGTGAGTTTTGCAGCGGCCGCCATTGGCTTGGCCATTGTTTATTATGCCGTACCCGAATTTACCATTGCCCGCAGTGTTTTGGTGTATGCATTGGTATTCAGTTTTACCGGGATGTTGATTGTCAGGTATTTGTTTTATAAGTATATAAAGCACAATAAATTACAAAAAAAAATACTGGTGATCGGAGCCGGGGGGAAGGCACAAAAATTAATCAATAGTAATGATGATTATTTGCATAAAGGCTTTCAGGTTTGTGCCTGTATGGCTTTGGAAGGTCAGGATATACAAGTTGAGAATATGCATGTATTGACGGATCCGAATGAATTGTTAATGGCTGTAAAAAAATTTGACATCGATGAAATAGTGGTTGCTGTTGATGACAGGCGCAGTAGACTGCCAATGGATGAATTACTGGATTGCAAGGTTTATGGTATTGATGTTGTTGATCTGGTAACTTTCTATGAACGGGAAAAAGCAGTTATCGATCTGGATAATATTTTCCCCAGCTGGTTTGTTTTTTCTGATGGTTTTGCCGGTGGCGACTTCAGAGCCATGGAAAAAAGGTTCGTTGATATCGTTGCCAGCCTGTTACTGCTTTCGGTGAGTTGGCCGTTTATGTTGCTTGTTGCTATGGCCATTCTGGTTGAAAGTCGTTTTAAAGGTCCCGTTCTTTACCGGCAAACAAGAGTCGGCGAACTGGATAAAGACTTTGATGTTTTAAAATTTCGCAGTATGCGCACCGATGCGGAAATGAATGGCGTGCAAATGGCCAGTAAAAACGATAATCGCGTTACCCGTGTGGGTGCAGTGATCAGAAAGTTTCGTCTGGATGAACTGCCACAAATATGGAATGTATTGCGAGGTGATATGAGTTTTGTCGGCCCTCGTCCAGAAAGACCGCATTTTGTTGACCAGTTTGCTGAGCATATTCCTTATTACCGGAAAAGACATCGTGTTAAGCCGGGTATTACCGGATGGGCGCAATTATGCTATCCCTATGGTGAAAATGAATATGATGCCATTCAAAAACTGCAATATGACCTCTACTATGTAAAGAATTACAGTCTGTTTCTTGATTTAACCATTATCATTCATACGGTCGAAGTTATTTTATGGGGGAAAGGCGCCAGGTGAAGAAGTTGGCAGGTAATAAGGGTATTTGAGTTGCATAAGGAACCGGAGTTAAATAACTTCCAAAAGTGGTGTAGGATTTTTATTGTGCGGATTTATCCGCACTGTGCGAATGAATTCGCACCTACATCGTCCTATTGCATTCTACCTTAGGTTAGCTCAAACACCATTATTAGGGACCACCACTAAATAATTCCCGAAATTGACTTGTCTTTTTATCCCATTTCGGCGTTAAGAAAATAGTTAGAACCGTACAGGATGATTCGCCATCTGTGTAGGTGCAGATTTATCCGCACAGCATATCTCAAGGTTATTTCTGTTCGTGTTTTAAACCCGGCCAATGGGTAAAAGCAAATATCCAAAGCATAATGACATTTACAATAGGAACAAATAAACATATCGCCCATGCTTTATTGAGTCCCGCTTTATCCAGAATTTTTGTACACAGCCATAAAATAAAGACGGCAAAAGCGGCAACGAGTAAAAAGAAGGTTTCCATTACTGTTCCTCAATATTGATCTTTTGATTTGGCCAGGGTGTCAATGCCAGGTGCAGGCAAATTAACAGCAGGCCGAATCCTGGTAGAAAAACCAGTCCGGCCCATGCAGGATTGAAGCCCGCCCTTTTGTAGATAATCCCGACCGGTATGACAATCATGAGACCGACAATAACAATGTGGGCCATTTCGGGGAATAAAAACATAGTGAACCTTTTGTATTTTTTCCGAATATAGTATTTATTTGCCGCACAAATAACAATCTTTTATTTGTATCTACTTACCCCTTCCTCAAAAAATTTTGACTCAAGAGATGGGTTGAGGGAGTCCATCATTTGCGTGTGATGGACTTCTCTACGTTAGGATTGGGTTGTGAGGAAAAATTGTGGGCACCGGTTCCCCGTAAGCTGGGTTGAGGTACGAAACCCAGCGTCAACCGGATTGATTGCCGGGTTATGCTGACGCTAGCTCGACCTAAGGGGCTATTCGAAGTGAAAATATTTAATAAACGTCTCTGACGTAACGTTTCTCTTTTTTCAAATGATTGACATAATTTGCCGCTTCAATTACCGACTTGTTGCCGTGTTCGGCAATGATTTCAAACAAGGCTTTGTCTACATCTTTAGCCATGCGATAGGCATCACCGCAGACGAAGAAATAACCGCCTTGCTCCAGCCAGGCAAATATTTCAGCGCCATTTTCACGCATCTTGTCCTGAACATAAATTTTCTCGGCCTGATCTCTGGAAAAAGCTAGATCCAGTCGAGTTAATAGGCCTTTTTCCTGCATGGCTTCCAGTTCTTCCTGATAAATAAAGTCGGTGGCAGCATTACGGTCACCGAAGAATAACCAGTTTTTGCCTTCGGCATTGCGGACTTCACGTTCCTGCAGGAATGCCCGGAAGGGAGCGATACCGGTACCGGGGCCCACCATAATCATGGGCAGGCTGTTATCGTCAGGGACTCTAAAGCTTTTGTTGGGGGTGAAGAAGATATTTATTTTAGTATTTTCATCAACCAGGTCGGCCAGATAAGTTGAGCAGACACCTTTGTGATCACGGTTATGACTGTGATAACGTACGCTGGCCACGGTTAAATGCACGCTGTCAGGATACATTTTACCGCTGGATGAAATGGAGTAGGCGCGGTGTTGCAATGGTTTCAACAGCGCCAGAAATT
>CAYYSO010000058.1:0-13935 GCA_964474415.1 uncultured Methylomarinum sp.
CCTGAACGACAAAATAATCAATAACAGGCGCAAACATATTGGCAAATAATATTGACAACATCATTCCTTCCGGGAATGCTGGGTTTACAACGCGAACCAAGACCACCATTACACCAATTAAAACACCGAAAATCCAGCGTCCGGTATCCGTCATTGCCGCACTAACCGGATCTGTCGCCATATAAACCATACCGAATGCAAAACCGCCAACAGTTAAATGCCAATACCAAGGGAAAGCAAACATTGGATTACTATTGCTACCGATCACATTAAATAAAACCGAAGTAGCGATCATACCAAGCAAGACACCCCCCATTATTCTGTAGGAAGCAATTCGGGTATATAACAGGAATGCGGCTCCAATTATGATTGCCAGCGTAGACGTTTCGCCGATTGAGCCCGGCATAAATCCCATAAAGGACTGGAACCAACTGTAGCCTGCTGCTTGAACAGCATCCAGACCACCTTGAGCCGCAAGACCTAAAGGTGTTGCCATTGTGTAACCATCAACACCCACCCAAACCGAATCACCGGAAATAGAAGCCGGATAGGCAAAGAACAGGAATGCACGACCTGTTAACGCAGGATTTAAAAAGTTTTTGCCGGTACCGCCAAAAACTTCCTTACCGATAACAATTCCAAAAGAAATACCCAAAGCAACCTGCCATAAAGGTATATCAGGCGGCAAGATCAATGCATATAACATTGAGGAAACCAAAAATCCCTCGTTAACTTCATGCCCTCGAACTGTTGCAAACAAGACTTCCCAAATACCGCCAATAGCCAATGTAACAATATAAATAGGCAGAAAAAACAAGGCACCATGAACGAAATTGGAAAGTGGGTTCATAGGATTGTAACCAAACAGCGCCATCGGGATACTGCGCCAGCTGCCGGCTTTTTCCATACCCATTGCTTCCATTGCAAGATTGGCTTGATAACCGGTGTTATACATCGCCATCATGACACAAAAGAATGTAGCAATAACCACAAAAGTCATGGTTCGCTTCAAGTCTATACCGTCACGAACATGAGTTTTACCGCGCGTTACATCAGATGGCGTGTAGATAAAAGTATCCACCATCTCATAGAGACCGTAATACTTCTCAAACTTACCACCTTTCGTAAAATACGGCTCTATACTATCTAATAAGTCTCTAGCCGACATTATCCTTCCTTCTCAATTTTAGTTAAATTCTCTCTTAGTACTGGCGCAAAATCATGCTTACCTGGGTCAACAAATGTAAACAGAGACACATCTTCTTCATTCAACTCCAGACAACCTAACGCCTGAGCCTGATCAGTATCGCCTATTACCAGTGCTTTTAATAAAGGAGTTGCCAGAATATCCAAAGGCATGACGGATTCATACACACCTACTGGCACAATAGCTCTATCACTGCCGTTTTTATCGGTTGTTAGCGGAAACAAACGATTGCTTTTTCGATCCTTACTGGAGGTATAAACATTCATGGCTGAATATTTATCTTTACCAGCCACAATCCAGCCAAACAATTCACGATCACGACCTTCTTTAAGAACGGAAACCTGATTGCTGTAGCATCCCAGATATGCAGATGAATCCGCTGCTTGATGACCGTATAAAACCGAACCGGAAATGACGCGACTTTCAACGCCTTCCTCAAGTTCACCTGCCACCAGATCATCAGTATTTGCCCCTACCCGGGTTCTAACCAATCTTGGATTTTTTACTGTCGGACCGGCTAAAGACACTACCCGTTCTACATTGATTTTGCCGCTGGTAAATAATGCACCGATGGCCATAACAGCTTGATAGTCAATATGCCATGCTGTTTTCTCTGCATGTACTGGATCAATCAAATGGATATGGGTGCCGGGAAGGCCTGCAGGATGAGGACCTGCAAACTCTGCAATTTCAACAGCTGCGCCATTTGGATTAATATCAGCGCCATTTGCTTTACACAGATAGGTTTTACCTTCGGTTAATCTGGATACAACAACAAGCCCATTGGTAAAATCATCGACACGTTCTTTAATAATTACAGCAGGATCCGCCGCCAAAGGGCGAGTATCCATTGCTGTCACAAAAATCGAATGCGGGGTACTGTCCGCTGCGGGAATTTTGCCATATGGACGTGTTAAAAAAGTTGTCCATAATCCAGAAGCCAGCAAATTTTCTTTAACTTGTTCAGCTGTTAAGGTATTCAATTCGGAATCTTTATATTTGCTAAAGGATTCCTGCTCTGTACCTTTCAAATCAATTACAACTGATTGAAGCGCTCTTCTCGCCCCCCGATTAACTGCTTTTACAACACCCGCGCCGGGTGCAGTAAAATTAACTCCCGGATTTTGTTTATCAGTAAAAAGAACTTGGCCTAATTTAACCTTATCCCCTTCACTAATCATCATTTTCGGTTTAAGGCCAACGTATTCCGTTCCCAAAACAGCAACGGATTTGACCTTATTACCTGTTTCAATCTTTTGTTCAGGCCCACCCGTTATGGGTAAATCCAAACCTTCTTTAATAGTAAATTGCATAGTGAATAAGCCTGCTCTCCAGACAAGTTGCGGCAAACAACCCTCTTGTTTGAAACTGCAAACACAAGAGGCACTTCAAGACATAAAACTCGAATATTACAACACATCTCCTGCTCATTCTCAACGAGAATTCAAGAGACGCACCCCCACCCGATAACGTTTTACAGGATCATATTGCTTTTTGTATTAATCTACTGTTTAGGTTCAGCCAGCAAAAAAGCATTTCCCAATCAACTCAAATTTCTACAATTTTATTCACATCAAACTGTTCGACCAGTTTACGACCATAATACCCTCGTGGATTACTGAGAATTCTGGCTCCTGCGATTCGGTAATCTCCCTGACTATGGATATGTCCATGGAACCAGGCTGTTATGTCATACTCATGAAACAGTTCTTTCAAATCACTACAATAGGCAAGTTTTTTCAATGCACCAGGCGCATCATTCCAACTCCATTCAGTAGGCGCATGATGGGTAATAACCACAGTTTTACCATCAAAAGGCTCAGCCAGCTTAGAGGTCAACCATTGCCTGGACCTCTCATAAAATTCTGAGAAAATTTTTTGATTAAAAGCATCTTCCCTATAAATGATTTTTCTGAAGTCATTTAAGCTTTTTCCCAACGCTTCAGCCTTTTCATCACCTTCGACAAACAAATCTGCCCACAAAGTGCAACCCAAAAAGCGCACTCCTTGAAAAATTAATTCATCATTTTCCAGAAATGAAATACAAGTTCCTTCACATTGCCGCCTGAGTGCATTAAGGGTCTGCTTATATTCTTCCGAATAAAATTCGTGATTTCCGGCAACATAAATTATTTTTTTATCCAATGACTGGAGCCAGTCTACACCTTGTGTAAACATGCCAATGTCACCTGC
Organism: uncultured Methylomarinum sp.; assembly: GCA_964474415.1. GTDB lineage: Bacteria > Pseudomonadota > Gammaproteobacteria > Methylococcales > Methylomonadaceae > Methylomarinum. The sequence continues at coordinate 3,401 of CAYYSO010000058.1, forward strand.
GGCGATAATCAGGTCAGCATCATTGTCAGGTTTTTGTAAATCGCCAAATTCCAAATGAATATCAGAAAAGTAGTTTATCCGCACAATCCAGCTCTTTTATCTTCTCGTATGGAGTATAATCTGTTTCATTAAATTATAGTAAAATACACATAGTTCTTTCAGATAACTTTAGTTCTTTAGAGAATAAAATATTCATTATGTCAATTAGCCCTAGAAACAAAACACAACAGGTTCTGGTCGGCGATATTAAAGTGGGCGGAGGGGCCCCGATTGTCGTTCAGTCCATGACCAATACAGATACTGCTGACATTACAGGCACCGTTAAACAAATTATAGAGCTCTCTACAGCTGGTTCAGAGTTAGTCAGGGTGACAGTCAATACAGAAGAAGCAGCTAAAGCAGTTCCTGAAATCAAAAATCAGCTAATACAAAAAGGTTATTCTGTACCTATCATAGGCGATTTTCATTTTAACGGGCACAAATTGCTAGAGAAATATCCTGCTTGCGCAGAAGCACTTGGAAAATTCAGGATTAACCCCGGCAATGTCGGCAGAGGCAAAAACCGAGACCCGCAATTTCAACAAATGATTGAAATGGCCTGCCAATATAATAAACCGGTAAGAATCGGTGTAAATGGCGGCAGCCTTGACCAATCCGTTCTTACTCGCCTGCTGGATGAAAACAGACAAAAACATAACCCCCAGGAATTACCCGCCATTACCCGCGAAGCAATTGTTTTATCCGCATTGGAAAGTGCCGCCAAAGCACAGGAATACGGCCTGGACAAAGATAAAATCATCCTGTCCTGCAAAATCAGTAACGTACAGGAACTGATCAGTATATACCAGGACTTGTCCAATCGCTGTGATTACGCATTGCATTTAGGCTTAACTGAAGCCGGCATGGGATCAAAAGGAATTGTCTCATCCTCTGCCGCCTTATCAGTGCTAATGCAACAGGGTATTGGCGATACTATTCGCATTTCTTTAACCCCCGAACCCGGCGCCGCCAGAACCAAGGAAGTCATTGTAGCTCAGGAATTATTGCAATCCATGGGATTTCGTTCATTTACACCTATGGTTATCGCCTGTCCTGGATGCGGACGCACTACCAGTGATTATTTTCAAAAACTGGCTCAAGAAATTCAAGCTTATTTACGCGATCAGATGCCGATCTGGAAAAATCAATATAAAGGTGTTGAAGAAATGGAGGTTGCCGTCATGGGGTGCGTGGTTAATGGTCCCGGCGAAAGTAAAAATGCCAACATTGGCATCAGCCTACCCGGCACCGGCGAATCACCAGTGGCTCCGGTTTATGAAGACGGCGTCAAAACAGTGACGTTAAAAGGCGATAGAATCGCGAAAGAATTTCATGAGCTCGTGGAAAAATACGTGGAATCACACTATAGCGCGCATTAAAGAACGTCCATATACTCCGCACGAATAATCGTTGCGGAGTGTACCCACTCTTTTTTTACATTTCCATTTTACCCTTGTTTCCCATCAATTCTAGGGGTGCTTAAAATCGGATTATAGTAAAACACAAATAAAGAAAAAGCAGCTAGCCAGCAATAAATAGAAATCGATAACAGATTGCTATACCACTCCGGCAAAACAATGGGCAGCAAAATCCGAAACAGAGCAGCTAAATTAATCAATACAAAGGCCAAAGCCATCACATTTGAAGCTCTCATGGCTCGACCAGTATGGCCTAAAGACACTCTGGCCATCATTCCCAATGTTAATACACCGATACCACCCACGGTAAACGCATGCAATGCGAGTGAAGGCAACACGATTGAGTAAGCGGCCAATGCCAGCAACCCAAAGCCCAGCATAATCCAGCCATAACCTATATACAATACCCATAGTAAAGGCACATACCATACCCTTCTGTCGTACCATCCCATGGCTCTTGCACTATTCAATACAATCGCCAAAACCGCTGATATTGCCAATAACAAACCACTTACATCAGCAATTACCAGTAAAAAAACGACAATCGCTACAATGATACTCAACAAATCCAACAAAGGATTTCTTATCGCAATGACGCCTTTCAATCCTCTTTCAGTAAAAAAAGGAAAGACGCGACCTGCTATGACTAAAATCATGACAATGATAATTGACACCACCACATTCAGACCCAGCCAGGCAGTATGATCACTGAAACCCAAAATTTCAGCATGAATCAAAGCGTTACCTGCTGCCATAACCAACAACAAAGCCGTAAAGATCAGATTGTGATAATTTCCAGCTTTAATTATTGGTTGACTGATGACATAAGCCAACAAAGGCAAAAAAGCGAAATCGATCAAAGCAATCAATAAATCCGGTATTAGTTCTGAATAAAAGGGCACAATACGCCCATATATCCATAACAATCCAAGAGCCGCCAATTTATCCTGATCAACTGTTTGTAACCCGGTCCAGTTTCTTACTGCAGTTAATAAAAACCCTGCAATCACTGCGACCGAATACCCCAACAACATCTCATGTGCATGCCAGTAATTTGCTGAAAAATAGTTATCTGTTTTCAAGGAGCCATCGTATATCGATGCCCACAACGCGATCAACAACAATGCAGACAAACCCGCCAGAGCAAAGAAAGTTCTAAAGCCCATGGCAAACAGCGGATAATCGAAAAGCGGTTTTTTATTCATATGATCTACTTTCAAGCCAATCTATTTCATCATTCGAGAATCCGGCAATTATACGCATTTCTCGATTAAAAGGCCCTTTTGGTTTGCCCTTGTAATATTTCACAATCAATTCCTGATATTTTTTCTCCGGGTTAAGACCTTGTTGTTCACACAAAAACTTAAACCAATAAGACCCTACTGCAACATGCCCCACTTCATCTTCAAGAATCCGCGACAAAATCGCCACACTTTGTTGATCCCCAGCTGCCTTAAATTTTTCGATCATAGCAGGGGTCACATCCAGTCCTCGGGCTTCCATACAGCGCGGCACAATAGCCAGTCTTGCCAAAAGATCATCTGCTGTATCTTCAGCATGCTCCCATAATCCCCGGTGAGCCGGCAAATCACCATAATTAATTCCCGTAGTCAACAAATGTTCGCGCAGCATAGTAAAATGTTGCGCTTCTTCATCAGCAATACGTAGCCAGTCCTGATAAAATCTGTCGGGCAAGCCGCGAAATCTGTAAATTATGTCCCAGGCCAAATAAATAGCAATAAACTCAATATGAGCCAAAGCATGAAAAAATGCTGTTTTCCCATTTTTAGAATTAAGTCTTCGGCGCGGCATATCACGAGGAGGCAATAATTCCGGTTGTTCTGGAAACGAAGTGCGATTGATGGATAATACATCACTATTTGATCGAAACGATAATTGCTGGTTTTTTAATAAAAAACTTGCCTGATGAGTCATAATAAGTTTTTCACTAATATTTGTCCTCAGTAAACACTGCTCAGCGATAGAAAAAATACTTTCCATTTTTATTATGTCTAAGTTGTTTGACTCAGCTACTCTGTTGATTTATTGCGGTTTTATCTACTATTTGTCATCGCAAAGCAGCATTGCCGCACCCATGCTATTTACCCATCAGGATAAACTTCATCATTTGGGCGCATATTTCATTATGGGGGTCTTAACCTGGCGCATGATCAGGACTATGAATATTCCTGTAATTATAAAGTTCTTAACCAGTTTAATCTTTTGTAGTTTATATGGTTTTTCGGATGAATGGCACCAGTCTTTTGTTCCGGGCCGGAATGCTGATGTGCTTGATTGGATAGCGGACACGCTTGGGGCGTTTTGTTCAATATCGCTGTATTATTTGCAGGAAAGGAGGATAATGAAACAGACAAGCCGACATTAAAAGTCGGCTTTACTGTCATAAGTTATTATACAAATTATTTAATGAAAGATAGACTCAAATGAATACCCACCCACATCAAGAATTTCTTTAAGTCTTTTTAAGGCATCCATTTGAATTTGTCTGACACGCTCTCTGGTAACACCCAGCTCTTGGGCAACTTGTTCAAGTGTTGAATTTTCATAACCACATAAGCCGTATCTGCGACAAATAACTTCACGTTGTTTTTCAGACAATTGATGAACCCAATGAGTTACATTGTCTTTAATACCGTTTTCCTGGAGAATATCGGTTGGCGACAAACTATGCTCATCAGCAATGGAATCAACTAGTGGTTTTTCAAAATCTTTACCTCCAGGCACGTCGACAGAGGTAACACGTTCATTCAGTTTTAGCATTTTACTAACAGTTTTTACCGGCTTATCCATATAAACAGCAATTTCCTCCGCTGTCGGCTCATGATCAAGTTGCTGACTCAAAGACCGCTGCACTTTTAAATAACCGTTCATCTCTTTAACAATGTGTATAGGCAATCTGATTGTTCTCGTCTGATTCATGATCGCTCGTTCAATTGTTTGTCTGATCCACCATGTAGCGTAAGTCGAAAACCTGAACCCCCGTTCAGGATCAAATTTTTCTACTGCCCTGATCAGCCCTAGATTACCTTCCTCAATCAGATCGAGTAGAGGTAACCCCCTGTTCAAATATCTACGCGAAATCTTGACAACCAATCGCAGATTGCTTTCAATCATTATCTTACGGGCTTCTTCATCACCACGTAAGACCCGCTTACCATAGATTTTTTCTTCGTCCGCAGTCAATAATTGAGATTTACCCAGTTCATTTAAATAAACCCGGGTCGCATCAAAAGCACTTTCATTATGCGCATCATTCACATTAACATCATGCGCTTTAATCTCTTCTTTTAAATTATTTGTTTCGTCAGTTATACTAAAAGAAGTCAAGTCAGGTATAGCCATACTCACTTCTTTTGTCATCACATCAATCACTTCGTCCGTCATATATACCTCCAGATCAAATGGCTAAACCCCATAGCCTCGACATTACTTTTTTGGTAAATATTTAACTGGATTTACCGGTTTCCCTTTTTTTCTAATTTCAAAATGCAATAAAGTTTGCGTACCCCTCGCTTTGCCAACTTCTGCAATGACCTGCCCTTTCCTGATGCTTTGTCCTTCTTTTACCAGTAAACGGTGATTGTTTGCATAAGCGCTCAGATAAAAAGAATTATGTTTAATAATCAACAAATTTCCATACCCAATCAAACCATGCCCGCTGTAAACCACCTTTCCGGAGGCTGCCGCTTTTACCGCCTGCCCCAGTTTACCGCTAATATCTATCCCTTTATTCCCGGTCTGAGAAAAATTTTTAAGGATCTTTCCCTTTATCGGCCACTGCCAGTTGAACTTTAACACTTTTTTCTTATCGTTTGAAATCAAAGGTTTTTTTTGTGATAGATTTCTCGTTTTTTTTATACCCTTATTATTTGAATGCTTTCTAACTGGAGCTATAAACCGCTGTTCAGACTCGAATAACTTTAATGTTTGCCCGATAAACAAACGATAAGGTGACGGCAAATTATTCCATCTGGCAAGACGCTTATAACCATGACCTGAGCGAATGCCTATGGCATATAAAGTATCGCCTTTACGCACCACATAATATTTTTGTGACTTTGGAATGTCGCGATAATAGCCTCTAACAGGTGCATAATGACGACTTGAACAACTCATAAGCAGCAAAGAAATGCTTGTCAGAAAAACTATTATTACGATTTTTTTAAAAAGCATTATGTTACTTTTCCAATAAAATCCTTTTAGCCAGATTAATCTGCGCAGCTAAAAAATCAGATCCCCCACGATCCGGATGATTCTTCTGCATTAACTTGCGATGGGCCTGAATAATTTCCTTCGTTGTCGCTCCGGGTTTTAATCCTAGAACTTCATAAGCTCTTGCTTTACTCATAACTCCATAATCAGCGGCTTTATGAGCATGATTTGAATTTTTATTTTTTGCTGTGTTAAATAATATCCATAGACGCTGTAATTGAGGAGCGTAGCGCAATAAAACAGGTAACAATCTGGCAACAGACGCCAAAACAACACCAACTAAAGCAAACAACCAATTTAAACGCCCCATCAATGCCAGTAATACCAGTAATACTGCCAGGATGACAATACCACTTTTCTTAAAAAATTTTGCCACAACTGCGGGTGGAGCTTTTAAAAACCAGCGCAAAGCCAGAAAAATCAGAATTAAAATAATCACCAGTATATAAATACGAATCAATGAAACCCTCCCATTGGAATACACAAAAAATGTACTTTTTACAGAGACACCTTCTAATAATATCTTAGAATATGCACTTAATTGATTACAGAAAAAAAATCTAACATGCAAAATGCCAGAGTCCCTATACTTGGTTTTGCTGCATACAGCGGAACAGGAAAAACCACGCTACTTACAAAACTGATCCCTTTATTAAAAAAATCCGGTTTAAAGCCTGGCGTTATCAAACACAGTCATCATAATTTTGAAATAGACCACCCCGGTAAAGACAGTTTTCGTCTCAGGGCGGCTGGTGCGACACCGGTAATGCTGGTTTCTTCTCATCGACGAGCGATCATTACTGAATTCGAAAATGTGACTGAACCCAAACTGGATGACCAGCTAAAAGTCTTTGACCAATCATCCATAAACTTAATTCTGGTGGAAGGTTTCAAGGCCGAAAATTTTCCAAAAATAGAATTACATCGCCCCTCTTTAAAGAAACCGTTCATCTTCCCCAACGATTCCTCCATTATTGCAGTCGCAACAGACCAACCGATTGAAACACCAGCACACCTGGATCAACTGGATATAAACAATCCTCACAAAATTGCTGACTATATTACTCAAAAACTATTGAAAAAATCATTATGAAAGACCTGTGCAACACTCCAGCTTACTGCTTACTGTCCATTGACCAGGCCTTACTCCGCATTCATAAAGCGATTACTCCCATCATTGGAGATGAAAAAATAACCTTAAAAAAAGCAGTAGGACGGGTATTAATTGAAACAGTCGTATCGCCTATCAACATTCCGCCTGAACGTGTTTCAGCAATGGATGGTTATGCATTATCCAGCGTTGACATCATCGATTCCCAAACTTTCTCTTTGCAACAAGTAGGCACCTCTTGGGCAGGTAATCCATTTAACGGTTCAATTAAAAGCGGACAATGTATTAGAATTTTCACTGGCGCTGTAGTTCCGGAAAATGCTGACAGTATCATTATGCAGGAACAAGTGAGTACAGATGGCAGCAATATACTGTTTCCTCCCACCAGCACGGGCCTGGCAAATATACGACAAGCCGGCAGTGACAGGAAAAAACAGGAAACGTTGTTATCTGCACCCAAAAAATTATCAGCAATAGATTGTGCTTTATTAGCATCAGCCGGAATTCACGATATTGCAGTTAAACGAAAAGTAAATATTGCTTTTTTTTCCACAGGTGATGAATTAACATCGATTGGCCAAACGCTAAAACCCGGGCAAATTTATGACAGTAACCGTTATGCCTTACATGGTTTGCTGAAGGATGAAAGCTTTGCGGTCGCCGATCTAGGTGTCATTGCAGATAACAGACAACAATTGGAAAAAACATTGTTGTCTGCTGCGAAAACCTACGATGCCATCATCACAACAGGTGGCGCATCGGTAGGTGACGCAGATTATATTGAAGAAATATTAGCGCAATGCGGTAAAGTGGATTTCTGGAAAATTGCCATGAAACCCGGCAAACCATTAGCATTCGGAAAAATTGACGACTGCTTTTTTTTTGGCCTGCCCGGTAATCCGGTTTCCGTCGTGGCAACATTCCAGAAAATAGTACGCCCGGCCCTGCAACACCTTTCGGGAGCGCCGGTAACAACTGACATACAATTAAAAGCGTTATCTCAGACAGACCTGAAAAAGATACCGGGCCGCAAGGAATACCAACGCGGCATATTAAGTCAACTGGAAAATGGGGAATTTATCGTAGAAGCCGCCGGCCTACAAGACTCACATCATTTAAGCGCCTTGAGTAAAGCAAATTGCTATATTGTTCTGGATGCAGATTGTAACGGCATAAAAACCGGCGACCAGGTCATCGTTGAACCCTTTGATCACCTGCTTTGAAAACAGGGGTGCTAATGAATAATAATGTTGATTATTGATACCTTACCCCTTATTTTGATCACCATGAAGAGCATGAAGAAAATCACTATAAAAACGCATAAAAATTCTTCAAGTCCTTCATGGTAAAAATAACATTTTTAGAATCAACAACCGAAAACACAATACTCAAGCAATTGAGTTTAAATACTGTTCTTTTCTGGCCAGGTAATTATCTACAAATTGTTTCAAGGGTTCCGCTTCCAATTGTCGCAAACCACTAATTGTCAGTTTTTTAGAACCTGATCCAACCACCTCATTATCAGATATAATTTGAAAACGTAAACGTGCGGAACCGCGTTTCCCATTAACTTCAAGTTCCGGTTCCAGCATTTCCAGGCGAGGATTATTAAAATTCAAATGATTGAATTCAATATTCATATTCTCATAAATTACCAGAGGTCTATCCAAGCTAAACATGACATTTTCTTTTTCCAATAGAGGCACTAAAACATAAGGGAAGTTATGACCGGAGAATGCAACATAATCACGCACCAACGTTTCTATCATAATTTCATTTTGATCCACATCGCCACTGCGCTCAATTTGCAAGTATGTTTTACCGTTATTATCTTTAATATCAAACTGATCGGCATCTGTATCAGGAAAATTAAGATTAACGGCATCTCCTACCATACCAGCAAAAGTAAAATGCATTTTCTCGCTTAAGCCATACTTTTCCAGAACCAGTGAAAACAGCAGATCACCCGGCACACAAAAACGCTTCGCATCAGGATCATGTAACGGATTAAAGTCCTTGGCGACTTCTTTGGCAAATAGACTGGCTTGTTGCGCTGTAATGACAACACTGCCGTCCCCATCTATTGAATAAAACTCTTTTAAAAACATAATTGTTATTTTTTGTTATTTTGTATACGTTCCTTAGTATCGCGACACAGAACTATCGCACAGAATAGACCACGCATCTATACCACCTTGCAAATTATATAAATGTGGAAAACCACAGCTTTCCAAATAGACTGCAGCCCGCATACTGCGCACGCCATGATGACAAATCAAAACTGTCTCTCGTTCAGAGTCCAGTTCATTTACATTTTCCGGAATCAAGCTTAACGGAATCAGCTGACTGCCTTTGATCCGGGCATATTCAAATTCGCTGGCTTCTCTGACATCAAGTAACAACAGATCATCATTTTTCTGTAATTTTTCCTGCAATTGTATTGCGGATAACTGCGTTATCGACATATAAAACGTTCCAATCGTTTTAAAGCATCGGTCATTCTATCGATTGGAGCCGTATATGCAAATCTAATATACAAATTTGCGTTATTTTTACCAAAATCTTTTCCCGGCGTTACCGCTACACCTTCAGTTTCCAGCAAATCTTTTGCAAATTGAAAACTGTTATCCGAAAAGGCACTGGACAAAGCATAAATATAAAATGCCCCTTCCGGCTTACAATCTATCTTAAACCCCAACTGCGGCAATTTGTCATATAAAAAGTCCCGCCTGGCAGCAAACCCTTGCCGTCTTCGTTCCAACTCCTGCATATTAGCGGGCGAAAAAGAAGCCAATGCGGCATACTGGGAACAAGTAGGTGTAGAAATAAATATATTTTGCGTCAATCTTTCAACCGGATCAATAAATTCATCCGGTACCACCAGCCAACCGATTCGCCAACCAGTCATCCCAAAAAATTTGGAGAAACTATTGATTACAAAGACATCATCACTGTATTGCAAAGCGCTGGCGGCTGTTTTATCGTAAACCAGACCATGATAAATTTCATCCGAATAAAAACAGCCCTGTTGCGCCAGTGTCTCGTTAATTGCAGCTTTTAATACCTCATTATTAATCACTGTGCCAGTCGGATTGGAAGGTGATGCAATCAAAACACCTTTGCTGTTTTTATCCCAGTTATCCCGGATCAATTCAGCGTTTAACTGATACCGTGTATCAGCATTGACATTAATGAATTTGGTTTTACCTTCAAATAACCTCACAAAATTATTATTACAGGGATAACAGGGATCAGCCATTAGAATTTCTTCACCAGAATTTAAACTAACCCCTAGAGCCAGTAAAAAAGCCCCGGAAGCGCCCGGGGTAATAAAAACCCGTTCTTTGGCAATATTTACCCCGTAACATTGTAAATAATACTGGGCGATAGCCTCACGCAGTTCAGAAAGCCCGGCAGCAGCAGTATATTTGACATCCCCTCTTTGCAAACATTGCATTCCTGCTTGAATGGCGGCTTCAGGCGTAGCAAAATCCGGTTCACCGATTTCCATATGGATGATGTCCCTGCCCTGCCGCTCCAATTGTTTAGCACGTTGCATCAATTCCATGACATAAAATGGTGAAATGTCCCGCATTCTATTGGCTATCAATTGCCTCATAATTCAAATCCTAATGAAAAATAACTGGCAAATAATAACAAATTTCTTGCTAAGAGCGATTTATTCTGTTAAAAATGCGCAGTTTTTTAGATACAGCTTAGGAGTTATTGGATGA
>CAYYSO010000059.1:0-13916 GCA_964474415.1 uncultured Methylomarinum sp.
CGGTGTACGTGAGTATCCTGCACGGGTAAAATGCGCGACATTGGCTTGGCATACTCTGGATGCGGCGATTAAAAATCAGGAAAAATCAATATCGACTGAATAACTCATGCGTTCTGTTTTGGCAGTCATGGTGGATGATGAAAATGACAGTACGGCCAGTCAGGCATTGGCTGACAAGTTGGCTGTGCCTTTGTTCGCCGCAACAGAAGTGAGCAAAGATAGCGCATTTTCGTTGTTTTTAAGTTATCGTGACGGTTGTTTAAAACTGTTGGATAAGCAGTTGTTAAAAAAAGGCGGCTTAATGGTTAATATCGAACCGCGTCGTGGTGAACAGCATTCCTGGCCGGCGCCCAAAAAAAGTGTTTTTGCCCAGGCTATCGGCAAAAAGACACAATCAGTGGTCGATGCTACAACAGGCTGGGCGCAGGACAGTCTGGTATTGTTGCGTATGGGTTATAAAGTCACCTGCATTGAACGCTCACCGGTAATGATTGAATTGATTCGAGATGGTTTTAATCGTCTGTCACAAAAAGATTGGGTACAGAGACGCAGTATACAGGCGCCGGATTTAATGCCCGGTAACGCCATTGAAATTTTAAATTCACTGAAATTTAAACCGGACTGTATCTATCTTGACCCCATGTTTCCTGTTAAGCGTAAAAAGTCGGCAAAAGCAAAAAAGTCATTGATCGTGTTGCGCGATATTTTAGGAGATGATGAAGATAGAGAGGCTTTGTTTGCCGCAGCATTTGCAGCTACAGGCCGGCGGGTGGTGGTGAAAAGTCCTGATTATGCCGATCCTTTAGGCGGAGAGGCTGATGAGGTCTTTCAAGGGAAGTTAGTGCGTTATGATGTCTATATTAAAAGCGGGATGGAGGACTGATGTCTGACTGGGTGGATGTGGCAGCTGCAGAAACGGTTGCTGAAGGGGAGTATGTGGTTGTTGACGTGGATGGTACGGATGTCGCTGTATTTAAAATTGACGGACAATTTTACGCCATAGAAGATGTCTGTACCCATGATGGCGCTGAAATTGCCAGTGGGGAATTGCAAGGGGATGAAATTGTTTGTCCTCGTCACGGCGCTCGTTTCTGTGTTAAAACGGGCGAAGTAAAATGTGCTCCTGCCTATGAAAATATTGATACTTTTCCACTGCAGATAGTGGAAGGGCGTGTTCAGGTTCGTGATGACCGTTGGGATTAGGAAGTAAGATGGAACATTTTGTCTGGAATATAAATCCAGTTTTATTTGACTTTGGCGCCATTAAAATACGCTGGTATGGTTTGATGTTTGCCAGCGCTTTTATGTCCAGTTTTGCTGTGATGCAATGGATATACAAGCGGGAAGGTAAAAATATCGAAGAGCTGGATCGATTACTTTGGTATATGGCAATTGGTACAATTGTGGGCGCGCGTCTGGGTCACTGTCTGTTTTATGATCCCGGTTATTATCTGAGTCATCCCTGGAAGATTCTGGCTATCTGGGAAGGTGGTCTGGCCAGTCATGGCGCCAATATAGGGATTTTAATCGGTTTGTATTTATATCAGTTAAAAACAGATGATGGCTACGTCTGGTTGCTAGATCGAGTGGCTGTTGCAGCCACTATAGCTGCCAGTTTTATCCGTATCGGCAATTTTTTTAATTCAGAAATCTTGGGGGTCCCGACAGATGTACCTTGGGCGATTGTTTTTGCCCGTGTGGATTATTTGCCCAGGCATCCGGTACAGCTCTATGAATCATTATCCTATTTGCTGATATTTCTTATATTGATATTTGTCTACAAAAAGACTGCTGATAAAGGGTTTAAGGGACTTTTGTTTGGAGCGTTTGCAACAATGGCATTTTTTGCCCGCTTCTGTCTGGAGTTTGTCAAAACTCGGCAGGCATCATACAGCAATGATTTGGGCTTGACTACCGGGCAGTTGCTCAGCATTCCATTTTTTCTGATTGGCGTGTTTTTTATTGTCTGGTCGTTAAAAAATTATCAAAAAAAACCATCCTGTTAAACAAATATTAATCGTTTATAATAGCCGGTTCGATTTTGAATCAAGGCTGGATGTTGCTTTGGTTTTTGTGAGTGGATAAAAAATTCATGCAAGAAATTAACCCGATAAAAAACAAGATTGCCGACCTTTCCAGTCGTGGGAAGGCATTAAAGAGCTATCTTGACTTTGATAACAAAAGTGAACGGCTGATTGAAGTTCTCAGAGAACTTGAAGACCCGACTATATGGAATAATCCCGAACAGGCACAGGCCTTGGGTAAAGAGCGCGGCCTGCTGGAAACAGTGGTCAATACTATCAAAGAGCTGGAACAGGGGTTGACTGATCTTGAAGAGCTGCTGGATATGGCTGTTGAAGAAGGCGATGAAGAAACCGTAGATACCGTTGTTGAAGATTTGAATGAATTTGAAAAAAAGGTTGTTGACCTGGAGTTTCGAAGAATGTTTTCCGGCGAAATGGATGCCAATAACGCTTTTCTGGATATACAGTCCGGTTCTGGCGGCACAGAAGCCCAGGATTGGGCTTCCATGATCGAACGCATGTATTTGCGCTGGGGTGAGCGTAAAGGCTTCAAAACTGAGCTGATTGAGGAGTCTCCTGGTGAGGTGGCCGGTATTAAAAGCGCGACCATTAAATTTGAAGGCGACTATGCTTTTGGCTGGTTACGCACCGAAATTGGTGTTCACCGGCTGGTCAGAAAATCGCCGTTTGATTCCGGTAATCGTCGGCATACTTCTTTTGCGGCGGTGTTTGTATCGCCAGAAATTGATGATGATATCGAGATAGATATCAATCCCGCCGATTTACGAATCGATGTGTACCGTGCCAGCGGCGCAGGCGGTCAGCATGTCAACAAAACCGAATCTGCGGTACGGATTACTCATAATCCCAGCGGAATTGTGGTGCAGTGCCAAAATGATCGGTCTCAGCACAAAAACCGAGACACTGCCATGAAACAGCTGAAAGCCAAGCTTTATGAGCTTGAGATCATGAAACGCAGTGAAAGCCAACAGGAAGTAGAAGAGTCTAAATCTGATATTGGCTGGGGTAGTCAGATTCGTTCTTATGTATTGGATCAGTCACGCATCAAGGATTTACGTACCAATGTGGAAACAGGTAATACCCAGGCCGTACTGGATGGTGATCTGGATCAATTTATCGAGGCCAGTTTGAAGTCAGGGTTTTAATATCATCATGTAGACCGGGTTAGCGATAGCGTAACCCGGCAATGTCTGGGAATAAGTTGATTTTGACATTTGCCAATCAAACTTCCTGGCTCCTTAGCAGTTTATTTAAAAAATTGAAACGAATATGTCAGAAATCGAACAAGACGAACAGGAACAAATAAAACAACGGCGCAATAAACTGGATGCTTTACGTCAGGAAGGCATCGCCTTTCCGACCGATTTTCGTCGTAATGTGGTTAGTGGTGAATTGATTGCGGAATACGGTGAGAAGTCAAAAGAAGAACTGGAAGAAACACCTGTTCGGGTAAAACTTGCCGGACGAATAATGACTCGCAGGATAATGGGCAAAGCCAGTTTTTGTCATATTCAGGATATGTCGGGAAAGATACAGCTTTATGTGACCCGCGATACACTGCCGGAAGGTTTTTATAACACTCAGTTTAAGAAATGGGACATTGGTGACATCATCGGTGCCGAAGGAACGTTGTTTAAAACTCAAACAGGTGAGCTCAGTGTGCGCGTTGACGATATTCGTCTTCTGACTAAAGCATTGCGACCATTGCCGGAAAAATTTCACGGTATAGCCGATCAGGAAATCAAGTACAGACAACGTTATCTGGATTTGATCATGAATGACGATTCACGCAAGACATTCCTGATGCGTTCCAGAATTGTCGCCTATATTCGCCAGTTCTTGACAGATCGCAATTATCTGGAAGTGGAAACGCCAATGATGCAGACTATTCCAGGTGGAGCCACTGCCAGGCCGTTTGAAACGCACCATAATGCGCTGGATATGGGGATGTATTTGCGTATTGCACCGGAATTGTATTTAAAGCGTCTGGTTGTTGGCGGTTTTGAACGGGTATTTGAAATTAACCGTAATTTTCGTAATGAAGGTTTATCTACCCGTCATAATCCAGAGTTCACCATGCTGGAGTTTTATCAGGCTTATGCTGAATACGGTGATTTGATGGATTTGACCGAAGCCATGCTAAAAGGACTAGCGGAAGATGTCGTCGGACAGGCCGTGATCGAATACCAGGGTGAGCAATATGATTTTGGTAAACCCTTTGATCGAATGACGGTGATCGAGTCTATTCTGCATTTCAATCCTGATTTAACGCTGGACGATATTGATAATCGTGAAGCGGCCGTTAAAGTGGCGGATAAGCTGGGTATTCCCATTAAAGACAGCTATGGTTTAGGCAAGGTTCAGATTGAAATATTTGAGAAAACGGTCGAAGACCGGTTGATGAATCCAACCTTTATTACCGCTTATCCGGTTGAAGTATCGCCATTGGCAAGACGCAATGACGATGATCCGCATGTTACGGATCGTTTTGAGTTTTTTGTTGGGGGAAAGGAAATCGCCAATGGTTTTACCGAGTTGAACGATGCTGAAGATCAGGCGGAACGCTTCCGCAAACAGGTTGAAGAAAAAGAAGCCGGCGATGATGAAGCGATGCATTTTGATGCGGATTACATTACTGCTCTGGAACATGGCATGCCGCCTACGGCAGGTGAAGGAATCGGTATCGACCGCCTGGTCATGTTGTTTACCAATTCACCCAGCATCCGTGATGTTTTGTTGTTTCCACATATGAGACTACAAAATTAACAATAGAATGGGCAGTCTGGTCATCGCTTCAGCGCGTCCCCTAGCAGCACAAAGTTAAAAGAGAAAATTATGGCAGTAAACGAACAAGAATTTAAAAATGCCCTGAAATTGTGGGCCAGCGGTGTCACTGTTGTTACATCGCAAACAGAACAGCACGGAATAAAAGGGATGACTGCGACATCCTTCAGCAGCGTCTCTCTGGAGCCGCCGCAAATTCTTGTTTGTATCAATCAATCTGCAGATACCGGTGAAGTCATACTTGAGGGTAAATACTTTGCGGTTAATATTCTGACAGCTTCTCAACAGGATGTATCCAATCAATTTGCCGGCGGCAGCAGTCAGGAAGAGCGCTTTGCCAATGTTGCCTGGCATGAAGGTGTGTCAGGTTCGCCGGTGTTGGACGATGCCCTTGCTTCAATTGAGTGTAAAGTGGTTCAGCAGGTGTTAGCCGGAACGCACTGGGTGATTATCGGCGAAGTTGAAAATGTCATTTGTCGCACGGGCGAGCCTTTATTGCATTATAGCTCTAGCTATCGAAAATTAACGGATGCGTAAAATTCTTCAATACTTTCCTAAATAATTTGTCAACGCCCTTTATAGCACATTGCCGGATAACGCTATGCTAATTCGGCCTACAAGCTGGTGAGTAGTTAACGACATAGGGTGAAATAGCGTAGTGTTTTCCACCATTAACGCCGCCGATTGTTGCCTTATGTTGTACCGCCAAAAAACAAAATGTACGACTAGTGTCACACTTAGTATGACAAATCATCAAAAAAGTACAGCAATAATCAAGAATGATATAGCGCAAAACACAGGAAACAAGCTACATGCCAAATAGGACATTTTCAGTGGCCCCAATGCTCGACTGGACTGATCGGCACTGTCGCTATTTTTATCGGTTGATGTCCAAACAGGCCTTGCTTTACACTGAAATGGTTACTACAGGCGCCATTATTCATGGAAACCAACAGCGTTTTCTGCAATTTAATCAGGAAGAACATCCGGTGGCTTTTCAGTTGGGTGGAAGTGATCCCGATGATTTGGCAACATGCGCCAGAATTGTCGAACAATACGGCTATGATGAAGTCAATCTAAACGTCGGTTGCCCCAGTGACAGAGTGCAAAATGGCATGTTTGGCGCCTGTTTAATGGCTAAACCGGAATTGGTCGCCGAATGTGTGGCGGCAATGCGAAAGGTAGTTTCAATTCCGGTCACTGTGAAGTCAAGAATTGGCATTGATGAGATGGACTCTTATCAGGAACTGGTGCATTTTATTGCGACTGTAACTGAAGCGGGTTGTGACACTTTTATTGTTCATGCCCGAAAAGCCTGGTTGCAAGGTCTGTCGCCGAAACAGAACCGGGAAATTCCGCCGTTGCGTTATGATGTGGTGCATCGGTTAAAGCGAGAATTCCCACATTTGGAAATCATTTTGAATGGTGGAATTACCAGTCTTGAAACGGCTCAGGAACAGTTACAACATGTGGATGGCGTTATGTTGGGCCGGGAAGTGTATCAAAGACCTTACATACTGACAGAGGTGGATGAGAAGTTTTTTGTGGCAAATGATTCTGTTACATCTCGTCAAGAGATAGTGCTTGAACTGATACCTTATATACAGCGACAGTTGCAAGACGGTGTGCGTCTTAATAGTATTGTCCGGCATATACTGGGGCTGTTTCATGGCGTTCCCGGCGCTAAGGGATGGCGGCGTTATATCAGTGAAAATGCCCATAAGACAGGCGCCAATGAAAATGTCATTTTGCAGGCATTAAAATTTACTGGGTGATGGGTTATACTGTATTGCTATTTTTATTATTGAGATCAGGCTATGGACGAGTATTTTTCCAAAATTATTGAGGCAATTGGCGAAGATATAAACCGGGAAGGATTGATTGATACCCCGAGTAGAGCGGCTAAAGCGTTTAAGTTTTTAAATAATGGTTATGAAAAAACTCTGGACGAAGTCCTGAATGGCGCTATTTTTGAAGCCGAAACGGAAGATATGGTGATTGTTAAGGACATTGAATTGTATTCGCTGTGTGAACATCACCTGTTGCCTTTTATTGGAAAATGTCATATTGGTTATTTACCCGATGGAAAGGTATTAGGTTTGTCCAAGATGGCCCGTATTGTCGATATGTATGGTAGACGTTTGCAAATTCAGGAAAGACTGACCAAGCAGATTGCTGATACCGTGGAAACGGCAACTGGCGCTAAAGGTGTCGCGGTTGTTATTGAAGCCAAGCATTTATGTATGATGATGCGTGGCGTAGAAAAACAGAATTCAGTGATGACGACTTCAGTGATGACCGGTATTTTTCGCAAGGAAATCAGTACCCGTTCCGAGTTCTTAAACCTGATTAACAGATAAACAAACATGGCGCATCATCGCGCAAAGAAAACCGGCGTATTGTTGGTGAACCTTGGTTCCCCCGAAGCGCCGACTCCTTCAAAAGTCAGGTGTTATTTGCGCGAATTTTTGACTGATCCTCGCGTCGTTAATTTACCTCGTGGCTTGTGGTGGTTCATTCTTAATTTTATTGTGTTGCCTTTCAGACCACGAAAAGCTGCAAAAGCTTATCGTAAAATCTGGATGGATAAAGGTTCCCCATTAATTTTCTTTACCCAACAGTTATGCCATAAACTGACTGATCAATTGGTTGCTAAAAATGTGGTGATTGATTATGCGATGCGATATGGAAAGCCGGTTTTGGCCGATAAACTAAACGCTTTTCAGACGCACAATATCAATGAGATTATTATCCTGCCGCTGTATCCGCAATATTCTTCAACGACCACGGCATCCGTTTATGATGCAGTAGATGATGTCATTAGAAAGTGGAGGCATGTTCCTAGTCTGCGCTTTATCAGCGATTATCATGATCATGATGCTTATATACAGGCCGTTGCCAATTCAATAGCGGATTATTGGCATACCCACGGTAAAAATAAGCAACTGCTTATGTCCTTTCACGGTCTGCCGACCCAGTTGACGAAACTCGGTGATCCTTATTATTATCATTGCAAAAAAACGGCAATACTTATTGCGGAACGATTGTCTTTAAACGACAATCAGTGGAAACTGGTATTTCAATCCCGTTTCGGCAAGGCCGAATGGTTGAAACCTTATTGCATTGAAGTATTACGGGAATTGCCTCAACAGGGGTGTCAGGAAGTAGATATTATTTGCCCTGGGTTTGCGGTTGATTGTTTGGAAACGCTGGAAGAAATTGCTATTGCAAACAAGGAAGTGTTTATAGAGGCGGGAGGAAGGTCTTATCGTTATATTCCGGCGTTGAATGACAATAATGATCATGTTCATTTAATGCGTGAATTACTGGCGGAGTTACAAATATGAGGGGTTACGATAGAAATTGTCCGTTTTGCCGGTTGATGCGCAGCTTGGCTTTTTCCGGTGTGGGCATGGGTTTGGGTAGTGGGAGCGCTTATTTGCTGGGTGCGTCAAAGGAAAATATCATGATGACCGGTATTGTTGTGGCTGCTGTTATAGTCTTTGGTTTACTTGATAAAAAGAAGAAATAAAATGAAAGAAACCGTATTACAAAGTTGGGATGGCGAATGGCCGGCTATCCGCTCAAGCAAGCCTCTTCCCACAGGTGAGGGTGTAATTGATCAGGGGACTTTTAATACCATTGAAATGGATGAATTGTTCGATACGATCAATTATGCTGAAACCATTGCCGGTCAGTCGGTTTTATATCGTTCTTTAACACAACCTTTGGATTCACAAGAAGAAATTCACGCCAAACATGAAGCTATTGAAGAGATACGGAGTAATCCTGGAGTCAGGGAAAATATTGAACGTATCGTAAAAAATTCAGCTGCCAGGGAAAATAATTTGTACTTGTTGATGTATGGTGAATTTTTGGGCTCAATGGGGACTGCCAGGGAAGATTATCAAATTGAGGGGTACGGTTATAAGCAATACCGTCGGGGAGTGAATTTCATACTCAATCTTGTTGCTTATATACAGGGATCAAATTGTCCACAAAGTCCTTATTTAAAGGGTATTTTTAACAAAATTCTGATGTTTTCCGGCAGTAGAACCTATTCGCTAATGAAGGGGCCTGTGTATAATACAGAAAAAGGCTTTCAGACTAGGGAGGAACGCAAAGGATCATTTACACCGGCAACGATTTTTAGACCCAGTATATTTAAACCTTTATTGATTATAGCTGTGTTAGCTGTCGTTTGGGGAATTACGGTATTCTTTCCTACGGATATGTTCAGTTTTACCAAGCAAGCTATTCCAGTGGCATCAATTTTTTTTATTCCCATACTGCTGGTTTACTTTCCGGTTATCGGATCCTATGATCGGGATAATTGTATTATTCCATTAAGGGATGAATTCAGGAATTCCCAGGAAATCGGGGAAGCTCTGGATGCACTTGGTCAACTTGATGAGTTATTGGCATTCATCAAATATGCGGAAAATTATGGTAGTGAGACTGTTTTACCTGACGTTATTGATACGCAAAATCATTTTATTGAACTGACGGAGGCAAAAAATCCGGTACTGGGCCATAAAAATCCTGATTATGTTGCAAATGATTTTAAATTATCGGATGACAACCTGGTTTTTATTACCGGGCCGAATAGTGGGGGTAAGACAGCTTTTTGTAAAACGATTACCCAAATTCAGGTATTGGCCCAGATTGGCTGTTATGTACCCGCGCAAAAAGCTTCTTTGGCGGTTGCTGATCGGGTTTTTTATCAAGCTCCTGAGATCAGTCACCTGGACGATGGTGAAGGTCGGTTTGGTACTGAATTAAAAAGGACCAGAGATATTTTTCTGGCGACCACCTCGAAAAGTCTGGTGGTATTGGATGAGCTGTCCGAAGGAACGACCTTTGAAGAAAAAATGGAATCATCCAGTAATGTTCTGGATGGTTTTTACCGTAAAGGTAATATTACGGTTTTAATTACTCATAATCATCAGCTGGTCGATGTGTTTGTTAACAAAAAAACAGGGATTTCAAAACAAGTGGAATTTGCTAATGAAGAACCTACCTATAAATTGATTGATGGTATTTCACGTGTCAGTCATGCTGATAGAGTAGCGAAGAAAATCGGTTTTTCCAAACAAGATATAGAGAACTACCTGGCAGGGCGAAAATGATTATCGGAACAGCTTTAACGACAAGTGCAACAAAAGCATTGTTACTGGGTAGTGGTGAACTGGGAAAAGAAGTTGCCATAGCGTTGCAACGCTATGGTATTGAAGTCATTGCTGTTGACCGTTACTCTGATGCTCCTGCTCATCATGTTGCACATCGTAGCTATACCATTGATATGACTGATGCCGAGGCAGTTAAAAAGCTGATTGCTGAAGAGCAACCAGACTATATCATTCCTGAAATTGAAGCGATTGCCACAGATGCGCTGGCTGAAATTGAAGAAAAAGGTCAGGCAAAAGTGGTTCCTAATGCACGAGCTATACAATTGACGATGAACCGGGAAGGTATTCGGATTCTGGCGGCAGAACAGCTGGGTGTGCCAACATCAAGTTATGCCTTTGCGGAAACATTTGAGGAGCTAAGACAGGTAGTTAATAGCAAAATAGGCTATCCATGTTTTGTTAAGCCGACCATGTCTTCATCCGGAAAAGGACAGTCTATGGTTAACTCACCGGATCAACTTGAACAAGCCTGGAAGTATGCAAAATCTGGTGGGCGGAACGATACCGGTAAAGTTATTGTCGAAGGCAAGGTTGATTTTGATTTTGAAATTACCCTGTTAACAGTCAGAGCGCTGAATGCTGAAGGCGAGGTCGTAACCCATTTTTGTGAACCGATCGGTCATGTACAGGAACAAGGGGATTATCGTGAAAGTTGGCAACCTCAGGAAATGAATGTCGAAGCTATTCAGTCAGCCAGAGAGATCGCCAAAAAAATTACCGATGAAATAGGTGGCTTGGGATTGTTCGGTGTTGAGCTTTTTGTAAACGGCAGTAACGTTTGGTTTAGCGAAGTAAGTCCCAGACCGCACGACACCGGAATGGTTACCATGGTTACTCAGCGGCAGAATGAATTTGAATTGCATAGTCGGGCAATTTTAGGGTTGCCTGTGTCTACGCAATTAAATAATCCGGGAGCCAGTGCTGTTATATTGGGTGGAATTGATGCTTCGGCAGTTACTTATGCTGGCCTGGATAAAGCCTTGAATATTCCGGAAACAGAAGTCAGGTTGTTTGCCAAGCCAGAAGCCTTTGTTAAAAGACGTATGGGAGTTGCATTGGCAGTCGCCGAAAATGTGAACCAGGCCAGAGAAAATGCTGTAAAAACAGCTACTTTAATAGAAGTGACCTGTTCAAATTAACTACCTGTATCTGACCTCCAGGGATGGATGAAATGTCTTAAATCGTAGGGAACGATTTAGATTCGTAGACAAGGTTATAAATACATTGGATTAATTATGAAGCGTTTTAATATTTGTCTAGTCGTGCTGTTTATTGCGTCTCCGGCATTAGCCGATGTTTATAAATACACTGCGCCTGACGGCAATGTTTATTATACTGATGAGCCCAAAAAAGGGTTGAATTATAAGCGTATTATTCGCACTAAACCTAGAAATTATGCTAAAGCGATTAAATACTTCAAAAAAAATAAGCTGAAATACAGTCCGTTAATTGCTAAAGCCGCATCGAAATATAATTTAGATGAAAAACTATTACATGCGGTGATACAAACAGAATCTGCTTATAATCCCCATGCGGTTTCTTCGGCAGGCGCTGTCGGTTTAATGCAATTAATGCCGGAGACTGCAAAACGATATGGTGTTAGAAACAGAAAAGATGCCCAACAAAATATTGATGGTGGCTCACGTTATCTGAAAGATTTGCTGACAATGTTCAACTCCAATCTAAAGCTTGCTGTTGCCAGTTATAATGCAGGTGAAGGTGCTGTAAAAAAATACAAAAACAGCATTCCTCCTTATCCTGAAACACAAAATTATGTGAGACAGGTTTTGGCGCTATATCGGAAATAAACTAGCATGGGTCAGATAAGCCCCCGTTCTCTGGTTGGCGGCGTTGTCGAGCTATTTTCCTTACCGGATATTTATTTCCAGGTATCTGAAATGATCGGTGATCCAAAGTTCTCAATTGAGGATATAGGGGAGGTGATTGCAAAAGATCCGGCGCTAAGTGCAAGATTGTTAAAGGTTGTAAACAGTTCTTTTTATGGATTCCAGGCCAAAATCGATACCATTTCCAGAGCAATTGTCGTGGTTGGAATCGATGATCTTAAGAATTTGCTTTTAGCGACATCGGTAATTGATACATTTAATAAAATTCCTTGCGAATTGGTTGATATGACTGCATTTTGGATGAGCAGTGTTCATTGTGGAGTGATTGCCAAACTATTGGCAAAAGAAAGCCTGGTATTACATTCTGAAAGATTGTTTCTGGCAGGCCTGTTACACAATATTGGTTCTCTGATTTTGTATCATAAAATGCCAGAGGCATCACTTAAAGTTTTATTGGCAGCTGCTAGCGATAGGAATCTAATAGGAGGATTAGAGCAGGAAATTATTGGTTTTAATCATGCTGATTTAGGTGGAGAGCTTATTAAAAGCTGGAGGTTGCCGGAATCTCTGTATGAAACCATTTCTTGTTATTTAACCCCGGAAGTTGCACAAGTATACAAGTTGGATGCTTACTTATTATCTTTGTCTGCTTATCTGGTGAATGCTTTGGAACAGGGCAGATCACCGGAAGATGTTATCGGAGCATTCGACTTTAGCCGTTTTTCATTGATTCGTTTAGGGAAAGATCAAATATTTGCTGTTATAAAACAGGCGGAAACAGAGTTTTCTCTGGTATTTGAGTTGATGGCGCCGGATAAGAAATTTCATTAAGGGAAAAGTTCCCGTTGATAAAACGGGAACTTCGGGCGTTTATTTTACAAAACACATTTTCTCAGCGTATTTTTCAGCTTCTTTAAGACTCGTTCTCAAACTTTTAGATTCTTTCGGGTCGCGAAATGCAGCGCCTTTTTCTCCGGGTGTTTTGCGCATAAAACCGTAAGTAGTTGCGGCTTCGTATTCAGCAAAGGTTAGTTTTTCAGCGATTTTGTCAATTTTACAACCGCAGGCATATTGTGTGATATAAGTTAGCCCTCCATGTTTTGCAACACATTGCAGTACATAGTCAACACGGTCGCGGGTTGGGTATTCATTGATATACGATACATCCTCATCAATCTTCTCCTGAGTTGTGCTACATCCGGTCATAATCGTT
This sequence comes from uncultured Methylomarinum sp., assembly GCA_964474415.1. Classification (GTDB taxonomy): domain Bacteria; phylum Pseudomonadota; class Gammaproteobacteria; order Methylococcales; family Methylomonadaceae; genus Methylomarinum. Next base: position 13,079 of record CAYYSO010000059.1, read on the forward strand.
AGCAAAGTAGCGCCAATTATCAATTTTTTATTCATAGTTTAGTATTTATTCCCAAAGTTCGGAAAGCGAAAAAGTATGTTCATGGTTTCACTCACTATGTTTTCCGGCAAATCAATAATATCCTGACAAAGCCTGTTTCTAAACCAAATCAGTCATATCAAGCACTCTATTCCTGTGCTGCAAAATCGACAATTTGTTCAAGCTTAAGGTTCATTTTTGCAGCAAATTTATTTAATGCTTTGTTATCGGTATCTACTGGTAATAAGTGAGTTTTAATGATGGTATAGTCATTATATTGATAGGTTACAACATTACAAGGCATATAGCTGACCGAATGAGGTGATATTTCCAGCAGGGTTTTAGCATGTGTCAAATTACAAAACTGGATGGTGTCATAGTCGGGAAAATCTTTTGTACCTCTGTTCCTGATAACTTTTCCAACCCGACTGTGGCCAGTGATACGAAAATTATGCTCAGCAATGGCAATTTCCAGCTCAGCCAGGATATCATCATAGGGTTTATGGCTTGTTGTCTGGTAATAATGGATTAATTGACTATTAGTCTCGGTTTGTTGCATAGCACAACTTGCAATAAACAGCAGGCTTGCGACAATTATCATTTTTCTAAACATAGAATAAGCTTATCATTATGAGCGAACAAAACAAAGTCAGTGGTGTTGTGTTGGCGGGCGGCCTGGCAAGGCGAATGCAACAACAGGATAAAGGACTGATAATGTACAAAAGAAAGCCTATGGTCAGTTATGCATTGAATGCAATGATTGCCGTTGTTGATGAAGTCATTATCAGTGCTAACCGGAATAAGGAAGCCTACCAACAAT
>CAYYSO010000060.1:0-13894 GCA_964474415.1 uncultured Methylomarinum sp.
AACAAATTGAAGCCGAAATGAGCAATTGGGCTAAAATGAGGGAAGCTAAACTGATACAGAAATAATCAAGGCGGAAGCTATACTAATCAGTAAATAGGAAATCAGTAAAATCCGACGAATGGACATCGTTTTTCTCATTGAAATATCAGTATGCTTAAGCATTTAAAATTATTTTTTATTATGGCTCTGAAATATAGTTTGCTTTTTTGTTATTCAGCGCTTGCCATGGCTGAACAAAGTATAGAGCCAAATTACCATTGGGGGCGAGGATTAAAAATCCCCGAAGCAAACCTGATCATTGGGGGGTATGCCAATGCCAGCTATGAAAATTTTGAGCATAACCCCGATACCGCTGCAATTGATGACCTTAGTTTGTTTATTACCTGGAATCCCACTTCAAGACTACATTTTTTTTCTGAACTTGAATTTGAAGATGCCGTAAGTACCGACAAAGTTAAATTTTCTGAACAAACATTTTTGGTGGAACGACTCTATGTAGATTTTCTGGTCAATGAAACTTTTAAGCTGCGCTTCGGGAAATTTTTAACTCCTGTGGGTATTTGGAATACTATTCATGCCGCGCCGCTGGTATGGACAACTTCACGACCCTTGGTAACAGAGGGGTTTGTTTTTCCTGCTCATGCCAATGGTTTGATGGTCAATAGCAAATTTATTCTTAGTGATCATAATTTAGAGGTGTCAGTTTATGTGGATGATTCACGGGATCTTGATCCACACAAAAACAAGACAGTCTTCAAAAATGCACTGGGAACACGGATTAATTACGAAATTTTTGACTATCTCCATGTTGGTTTTTCCTATCTTACATTCAAGAATCAAGCCATATTTAATCATTCTGACAGGAATCATTTGTTTGGCGTGGATTTTTTATGGAAAAAAAAGGGTTTCGAAATACAATCGGAATTTATGTATCGTCATGCAGGAAAGCAGCAGGGTAATGAAACAGGTTTGTATTTGCAGGCAGTTGCACCTCTTGGATATCATTTTTCTGCTGTTGGGCGTTATGAATTCCTCAATGGCACACATCAGTTAAAGAATATTTCGGAGACCGGCACCATTAATTTAGGTGTTGCAGGCCTTGCCTGGCGACCATATTCACCACTGGTTATCAAAGCTGAATATCGCTTTGGGGGTAATAATTCATTAGTTGCTCCGGGTGGTTTTTTTACCTCTATTTCAACATTTTTTTGATCATGTTGATGCGAATATTCATTCTGTCGATATTGTTAGTGTTGAGTGGGTCATCAACTTCTGTGGCTAGAGAGCTTCTGATTATCACGGCAAAAGATTCTTCAGAAAAACATTTAAATAAAAAAAAGATCGCAAACATTTTCTTGCGTGAACAATTAATCAATCAACAAGGTGAACGATGGATTCCGGTCAATCTGAGTACTAATCATCCTTTACGAGTGGCATTTTCAGAAACACTTTTCGATCAACGCCCGGAAGAAATGGATAATTTCTGGAACATTAAATATTTTCAGGGCATCAGTCCTCCCTATGTAGTGAAATCACAGGAAGCTATGCTTCGCTTTGTAACATCTACGCCCAATGCGATTGGTTATATTTTTCCATGTTTTGTTAATGACAGCGTGAAAGTCATTTTCAAGTTAGTGTTAAAAACGAAAGTAAAGCTTAAGTCTAAATCCAGATATATATGTAATTACTATAGACGTTAGTTATGCGCAAACTTTGTCAGACATAAATATCCCTTTCATACCTTATTTGCACTCTTTCCGGTTTTGATAATAAGACGAGAACTAAGACAATAAAATTAATATCATTAATACAATAGGTTACAAAAAAAATGGAAATATGGCACTAAAAATGCTGTTTACTGTAAACCAATATCAATTTTGCGTGCAGTAAGAGTAGGTCATTGACTTTTTTGGATTTACATATTTTGCTTAAGAATATGCATAAAATAACTTTGTCAGATTCGTATAGGGCAGGTGCGGATTTATCCGCGTAGTGCGAATGAATTCGTACTTAACAGTTACCTTACATCCTTATGCAAGCATATTGCGTACTTTATTATTCAATGCTTTTTTATGTATAACAAACATAAAAGTTTTGAATTTTAATCATCTTTATTACCTTTTTAGTGGGATCAGCATTATGTTAGCTACAAAAATAAATTCCAGCTTTGCTTCTTTTAAAACAAAAGATATGAAAATGGAGATCAGTTCCTTCGAGGAAAAATATTTGCACATAGCCAAGGCAGCCTACAGTATGCGGCGTATACCTAAGCAGGTGATGAAAACTCTGATTACAGGCGATGTAAATCCAAGGGCGGGCGACCTAGTCCTGGCTGAAGTTATAAATATACGGCAGCATAAGCGGATAGAGCTGGCCTGCGGTCGGCGTGCACATTTACACAATGGGGATTATATTATTCTTTGTTACGGTAATCGTTATGCCCCGGATCAATTTGAAGCCTATTTGCCGGAAGATCTGGGTATATGTCATATGGTGGCTGCAGGTGGTGTAGCAGCCAGGGTTAAAACCAAACACAATAGTATAAAATCCGCCACAGAAATAAAACCCGTCGGCTTGATTGGTGATGATTTGGGAAAACCGCTTAATATAAAAGACTGGGCAATTTCGCAGACTGAATTACCAGCTGCTGTACCTGAGATTTTTGTGGTTGTTGGTACTTCAATGAATGCAGGAAAAACGACTACAGCTGCACATTTAATCAAAGGATTGACTCGAGCCGGAAACAAAGTTGGTGCGGCAAAACTAACTGGAACAGGTGCTGGGCTTGATGTCTGGTTAATGAAAGATAGTGGTGTCTATAAAGTGTTGGATTTTACCGATGCAGGTTATGTCTCAACTTTCTGCTTGCCTTTAAATACACTGGAAAATATCTTTGAAACTTTGTTGGCCGCCTTGTGTGATGGCGGTGTTGACAGCATCGTTTTTGAGATAGCTGATGGTTTAATACAACAAGAAACATCTGCGCTGTTAAATAGTGAAAGTTTTACCCGTTATATTAATACTTTAATTTTTGCTGCGCAGGATGCAATGGGCGCAAAGGCAGGCGTTGATTGGCTAAAAAATAGAAATTTGCCGATAAAAGCTGTTTCCGGCGCGTTAACTGCCTCACCTATGGCGGCTGAAGAAGCTCGGAAAATAATTGATTTACCGGTGCTGGATTTAGGCATGTTGTCATCGCCTGATATCGAACAAACTTTTTGTCAGCTGGTTTAAATACCAATGGGTTACGAAATCCCTAAGATTTTAACCGACAAACGAAGATGGTTATTATTGCGCCTGGTTATCATCGGGATGGCTCAGGCGGGTATTGCTATTATTTCTGTTTTAATTGTTCGCTATTTATTTGATCAGATAAGCACTAATCCCGGAGATTCCTTTGAACATGATTTACTGATATTTTCTGTTGTTATACTAATATTGACGTTATTTAATGCCTGGCTGAAAATGGCTGAACGGGTTGAATCCGAAAGAATGGGGCAGGATTATATTTACGATTTACGCCTTATTCTTTATGAAAGATTGGTTTCTTTGCCTTCCAGAACCATACAGGGACGAGGAAAAGGTGGGCTGATGCTGCGTTTTATGGGGGATTTAACCGCTCTCAGACAATGGATAAGTCTGGGTGTGGCCAGATTGACTGTCGCCTGTGTCACAACTGTTTGTGTGTTGGTCGCACTGGCTATGATTGATTGGCTGCTGGCTGCCTATACGACGGTGGTACTTGGAATAGCTGTTATTACCGTTTTATATCTCAGTCCGCAACTGGAAGAAGCAGCCAAAGATGTGCGTAGACGTCGAACTTATCTGGCGAATAACATCAATGAAAAAATTTCCTCAATTGCTGTAGTACAAATTTTTAATCAGCATCATCGGGAACAACGGCGCATCAGGCGACAAAGCTTGCGCCTGCAGAATGCCAGTCTGGATCGTGCTGCTATTGTTGGCAAATTACGGGGCATTGCAGAAGCAACTACCGCAATTACCACATTCGGCGTATTAATCCTGGGGTGTTTTGAGGTTGTAAATGGAGCTACAACGCCCGGTTCAGTGGTCGCAGCCATGACTTTTATTGGCTTTCTTGCTCCTTCATTAAAAGACCTGGGTCGCGTCCATGAATATTGGAAAAGTTCAACTGTCTCGGTCGCCAAAATAGAGAGTTTTCTGGAAATACCCAGCTTGGTTGAAGAGGCTGATAATGCGGTGGAACTCAGTGTCGGGGAAGGGCGATTGGTATTTAAAAATGTCAGTTTCAATAATGTACTGAAAAATTTTTCCTATACTTTCGAAGCGGGAAAGGTCATTGCCATAGTGGGTCCCAATGGCGCCGGGAAATCCACGCTACTCTCTCTTGCTACACGGCTTATTGATCCCGATCAAGGCAGCATACTGATCGATACCATGGATATCAAAAAGGCAACACTGACATCGGTTCGTGACACTGTCGGCCTGGTGAGTCCCGATCTGCCTTTATTGCGAGGCACTATCGATAAGAATTTACGTTACCGCTGGCGTCGTGCTCCTGAAACTGAAATCACCCGGATAAAAAAATTGTGTCAAATAGATACTATGTTATCTGATCTTGCTGATGGCGACCGGACTCGTATTCAGGATGGTGGAAAAAATCTTTCTTTTGGTCAACAACAGAGAATTGCTCTTGCCAGAACACTATTAGGTAATCCTGAAATATTATTGTTGGATGAAGCGGATGCTAATCTGGATCCCAAATCCAGCAAGATACTGGATACCATCATCGAACAATTTTCCGGCACTGTTTTATTGGTGACACATAGAATGGATCGCCTTTACAGTGCTGACCGGATTATTTATTTAAGTAATGGCACCCTTGTAGAACAAGGCACTCCAGAACAATTATTAAACAGTGAATCGTTAACCCGGAAGTTGTTTCAACAGAGTCTGGCCTCATGAATCTGAAACAAATCAATATTGAACAACGTGATTACCCGATCATGTATGCAAACTTTCAAAATACCTTGGGCAAGGGCGAAATACACTGTCTGCATTTAAGCTCTGATCCGGAACAGGTTTATTTTCTCTATTTACCGTTGAATTTTAATGAAGATTCAGAGGTTTTTGTTTCCGTTCACGGTATTTCCAGAAATGCTGAACAACATATTTATCGAAATATAAGGCGTGCGGAAAAACGTAATGTCATCATTGTAGCGCCATTATTTTCGGAACAAAGATTTCCTGATTATCAACGTTTGGGAAGATTGAGGCATGGGCTTCGCGCTGATTTGAAGTTGCTGGAAATATTGGATGAAATAAAGGATATGACACACATTAAAGCGCAACGGTTCTATCTGTTTGGCTATTCCGGTGGCGGTCAGTTCGTACACAGATTTGCCATGGCGCATCCTGATAAAGTAGCCAAAGTAGCCATTGGCGCGGCTGGATGGTATACCCCGCCCAATGTATCACGCCGTTTTCCCCATGGATTGCGAACTGATTCCTTATTACCGGACTTAAATTTTGATTTGCAAAAAATACTTAATATTCCCGCTTGTGTATTGGTAGGTGAATTAGATAACGAAGCAGATGAACAACTAAGGCAATCAGCTAAGGTAATTCAACGGCAGGGGAGGGATCGAATTGAAAGAGGTCAAAACTGGATCGCTAAAATGCAAAAAAAAGCGTTGCAATATAATCAGCAAACAGACTATGAATTTCATCTTTTGCAGAATGCGGGACATTCGTACAGGCAATGTATGCGTGATGGAAAAATGGGCGGCATTGTGTTCAGGTTCTTATTTGGCAGGATTGGCTGAATAGTATTTGATTCGCTTTTATCACTTCTTTAATAATTAAATAAACTATATTGTTTATGGTGTTTTTGAAAAAATCGGCTAAGGCCGGCCCTTTTGCATCTTTGCTTTTTGGCGTTATTTTTTTTAATCCAGTACAGGTTTACGGAAAAACAGATATAACAGTCGATGAATTATATAGACTTGCTCTTGAGCAAAAAAAACAGCTGGCTATGCAACAGCAGCAAATAAAAGCTTTGCAAACATTGGTATCACAGCAACAACAGCAATTGAGTAAGAATAATAAAATTAATAAATACCCGGGTAAAAGAAAAAAACGCAGTGGTGTAAAAGTCAGTATTAATCAACATGGATTGAGAGCCAAAACCCGTGATGGCAATTTTGCTATGAAGATAGGTGGCAGAATACAAATGGATGGCGCTTATTATAATGACAAGATAACACCTATGGGCAATGGCTTGGCTTTGCGCAGAGCGCGAATCAATGTTTCCGGTAAATTATTCAGGGACTGGGGCTATTTTTCCTCGGTTGATTTTGCCAAAAAGGATAAGGCCGGTGTCAGAGGCATGTATCTGAACTATAAAGGCTGGAAAGATTACGCGATCAAATTCGGCCAGTTTCAGGAGCCTTTCAGTCTGGAAGGTATGAACAGCTCGAATACCATAACATTCATGGAAAGAGGATTGCCTTATGTCTTCGCCCCAGATTATCATTTGGGCGCCAGCCTCAGTCATTTTGGTAATTGGTGGCAAGCTTCTGCTGGTATTTTTGGCGAAGCCATTCAAACCAAGAAGGATAATATTGATGACGGTTGGGGGGGGGCTGGACGAGTGACTTTTGCCCCCTGGCATCAAGATGACAGAGTATTGCATGTTGGTGCTTCTGCAGAATATAGAGTACCTAATACCGCTAAAACGGTTCGCTATCGTTATCGTCCTGAATCCTGGGTAACTAATGTCAAATTGGTCGATACAGGAAAGGTTTTAAATGTCGATAATACTTTAAAAATGGCGGCAGAACTGGCTTTTGTTGATGGCCCATTTTCCTTGCAGGGTGAATATGTCCATGATATGGTGCAGCGTAGCAATACATCAAATCTGCAATTTAACGGTTGGTATGCCTATGCAAGCTGGTTCTTAACCGGAGAATCAAGACCCTATAACGTCAAAAAAGGCAGTTTTACCGCAGTTGACCCAATCAGCGGATACGGCGCCTGGGAATTGGGCTTGAGATTCAGCTCATTGGATTTAACTGATAAAGATATTACCGGCGGCCGTGAACAGGATATTACTGTCGGTCTTAACTGGTACGCCAACAGCAATATTCGTTTTATGGCCAATTATGTCCGCGTGAATACCCATCCGAACAGAAAAGGTTTCAATGATGATCCGGATATTCTTCAATTTCGTGGACAGATCTTTTTTTGAGAAGCGTACAGATACCAGAAGATCTTTTGTTTCATCATAACGATCATGAAAATGCTTCCATCACCCCGGAAAATGAAAATGAGTCGTTTGAGGCTTCGGTTATCTGATTTAAACAATCTGTAACTGTTCAGCGTATATACGTATTTAATATAATACCAGTCACTTACTCCAGAAGGCCGTGAATACGTCCATGTAGGCTTGAATGTGACATCCATGTCACATACACTTCTTCCGCAAGCAACTGATATTAAAGACTTGCTGTTCATTTAAATACGCTGAGTTACAATAATCTTTATGTTTTAAGAGATTCGTTTAATATACAAGGCTTGACGACGGCATCCATGCTGCCGACACCTGCGAATCAGATAGCCGAAGCCTCTTTTTTACAAGGACTTTCACGGTAAAGATGGTTGTTTTAAGGGTTTTTGTTGGTACAGGTCATAAAACAAACCCAGCATCCCTTGAGAACTGATTTTTGTAATAAACTATCAACTCGCACTATAGTCCCGTAAAATATCCCCTTTTGTCAGGCTGTTTCATGCGGATTCATTCCTTACCTACGCAACTTATCAATCAGATTGCTGCCGGTGAAGTTGTGGAAAGACCGGCTTCTGTGGTTAAAGAACTGGTTGAAAATTGTTTTGATGCCGGCGCTGCTCACATTAATATTGATATTGAACAGGGCGGGGCTCGGTTAATTAAAATTCGCGATGATGGTTGTGGCATTGTCAAAGACGATTTGCCATTGGCTCTTTGCCGTCATGCCACCAGTAAAATTGCCAGCCTGAAAGATCTTGAGCATGTCAACAGTATGGGCTTTCGAGGTGAGGCGTTACCCAGCATCAGTTCTGTGGCTCGATTAACCTTGATTTCCAGAACTCAGGATAGCGAATGTGCCTGGAAAGTCAGCGCCGACGGTACGGAAAAAGATTTTGATCCCCAGCCGGACCCTCATCCCCAGGGTACAACGGTCGAAGTTAGAGATTTATTCTACAATACTCCCGCCAGACGTAAATTTCTGAAAACAGAAAAAACCGAATTTTCGCATATTGAACTGTTGATTAAAAAAATGGCGCTCAGTCATTTTGATTGTGGTTTTGCCTTAAACCATAACCAGCGTGAAATTGTTAACTTTAAACCAGCTTCCTCCTTGCCCGAGCAGGAAAAACGAATAGCCGCTATTTGCGGTTCTGCATTTATCGAAAATGCGCTGAAAATCGACTTTGAATCGTCAGGATTACAGTTATCCGGCTGGGTAGGATTGCCTACCTTCTCTCGTAGTCAGCAGGATATGCAGTTTTTTTATGTCAATAACAGGCTGATTAAAGACCGTCTGGTGGCACATGCCGTAAGACAGGCCTATCAGGATATTTTGTATCACGGGCGACACCCGGTTTTTGTGCTGTATTTAAATCTTGATCCACAACTGGTTGATGTTAATGCACATCCGGCCAAGCTGGAAGTCCGCTTTCGGGAAGGTCGTCTGGTGCATGATTTTTTGTTCAAAGCCTTGCATCGGTCATTGGCTGCACAAAGACCGGGACAATCAGAAGTACTTGGCTCGCAAGCACAGGAATTTGTTCCTTTCGAGCCTGCTACTGTGCAACAGCCTGAAAAAAACAAAATATACAGCGCTCCCAGCACACCGAAACAATCCTCATTACCCCTATCGGTTGCCGAAGAGATAAATACCTATGCCTCGTTATATCCTAACCAAGATCAACGACAACAGATTGTAGAACCTGAGCGCCAAGCGAGTGATCAGGAAACACCACCACTGGGATTTGCTTTAGCCCATATTCATGATGTTTATATCTTATCCCAGACACAAACGGGCGTAGTTCTGGTTGATGCACATGCGGCGCATGAACGGGTGACTTACGAACGCTTAAAGCAGCAATACCACAATGGTACAGTGCCTTCACAGCCATTATTGTTGCCGATAAAAATTCAGGTTACCACAGCGGAAGCTGATCTGGCTGAACAGGAACATGCGTTTTTTGCGGCGCTGGGTTTTGAACTCAATCGTTCCGGTCCGGAAACGATTGTTTTGCGTGCAACACCGGCATTGTTGGGCAAGGCCGATATGGATAGCTTAATACGCGATATTCTGGCGGACATTATTGAAAACGGCATGAGTCGCCGGGTACTGGAAAAATCCAATGAAATTTTGGCCACTATGGCTTGTCACGGTTCAGTCAGGGCGCGTAGAAAATTGACGATTGACGAAATGAACGCTTTGTTAAGAGATATGGAGAAAACCGAAAGAATAGGGCAGTGTAATCATGGGCGACCTACCTGGATAGAACTCAGCCATAATGATTTGGATAAGTTCTTTATGCGGGGGCAATAATGGATAAGCAAAACTACCCGCCGGCTATTTTTTTAATGGGGCCCACTGCATCAGGAAAAACAACATTGGCAGTGCAGTTGGCGCATACATTCAATGCTGAAATTATCAGTGTGGATTCTGTATTAGTCTATAAAGGGATGGATATTGGTACGGCAAAACCGACTATGGAGGAGCGGGAGGGGATTCCTCATCATTTGATTGATATTCTGGACCCCGCTGAATCTTTTTCTACCGGCCGGTTTAAGAAACTGGCAGTGGAGTTGATGACCGATATTACAGCGCGCGGAAAAATTCCATTGCTTACCGGTGGAACTATGCTGTATTTCAATGCCTTGTTTTATGGATTGGCGGCATTACCAGAAGCGAGTCCTGAAATCAGGAAAAAGCTGGATCTGGAGTTGCAACAATGTGGTAAAGAAGCCTTGTATCAACGGCTGACACAGATTGATCCGCAAGCAGCGGCCAGAATTCACCCGAATGATCCACAAAGAATACAACGTGCGCTTGAAGTTTTTGAAATAAGCGGGAGGTCCATCAGTAGTTTTTTTGCACAGTCCAGGCAGGAGCGGATACCTTATCGAAAAATCAAACTGATTATTGCGCCTGAAGAGCGAAAAATATTGCATGATAAAATTGCTCGGCGTTTTCACAAAATGTTACAGCAAGGGCTGCTGGAAGAAGTTAAAGGATTGTTTCTTAGAGAAGATCTTGATGAAACCAAGCCGGCTATACGTGCGGTAGGTTATCGTCAGGTCTGGTCATATTTACAAAATGAGTATGATTTAGCTACGATGACTGAAAAGGGTATTATAGCCACTCGGCAATTAGCTAAAAGGCAGTTTACCTGGCTTCGTAGAGAAGAAGACGCAATAAAATTTGTGACTGGAGATGAAAATTTGTTGGAAAAAGTCTGTGATGCTGTTCAACTGTAAAAAATAATTACTTGTGAACTTGAAAAAAAACGAATTGTCCCAACAATTACTGTAATGATTGAAAAACTGATAATTTTGCATAGACTTCTGTTGAAAGCAAAAAAGTTTAGTGAGTAATGTATTAACAGGCCGAATAATAATAAGGAGAAATTGGATGTCAAAAAGTCAAAATTTGCAGGATAATTTTTTAAATACGCTTAGAAAAGAGCATACGCCTGTATCAATATTTCTGGTCAACGGCATCAAGCTTCAAGGGCGCGTGGATTCTTTTGATCAGTATGTCATCATGCTTAAAAATACAGTCAGCCAGATGGTGTACAAGCATGCAATTTCAACAATTGTACCCGGAAAACCCGTTAAATTAGCACGAGATAACGAACGCATTGAAGATTAAGTATAATAGATTAAAGGGGGGTTTCTTTGTTTGAACGTCCTGATTCCGGTGAACGGGCAATACTTGTTCACCTGAGCTTGCAGGCCAGCCGGGAAGACCTTAATGAATTAAAAGAGTTGGCAAAATCAGCAGGTGCAGACCCCGTGCACGTAGTCACTGGCAGTCGTTATCGGCCTGATCCCAAATATTTCATAGGCTCAGGAAAACTGGATGAAATCAAGGCAGACATAGAATTACATGCTGCTGATATTGTGTTATTTAATCATCCGTTATCACCCAGTCAGGAAAGAAATCTTGAGCTGGCCTTAGATGTGCGAGTGGTTGATAGAAATGGTCTGATTCTGGATATCTTTGCGCAACGTGCGCAAACCTTTGAAGGTAAATTGCAGGTTGAATTGGCGCAATTAAAACATTTATCCACTCGATTGGTACGTGGCTGGACTCACCTGGAACGGCAAAAAGGCGGGATTGGATTACGAGGCCCCGGTGAAACCCAGCTTGAAACAGACAGGCGATTGTTAGGGATGCGTATTAAGCAGATTCAACGCCGACTGGAAAAAGTGGAGAAGCAGCGTCATCAAGGACGAAGTAAAAGAAAAAAAGCAGAAGTACCTTCAGTATCTTTGGTGGGATATACTAATGCAGGTAAATCTACATTATTTAATACCTTAACCCGTTCAGATATTTATGCGGCTAATCAATTGTTTGCCACACTGGATCCGACTTTAAGAAATTACTCGCTCAGTAATGGTAGCGATCTGGTGCTTGCCGACACAGTAGGTTTTATCCGTCATTTGCCACATGAACTGGTGGCAGCTTTTAAATCCACTTTGCAGGAAGCGAGTGAAGCGGATTTGTTGTTACATGTAATTGATGCTAATGCAGAAGATAGAGAGGCAACAATTTTTCATGTCAATCAGGTGTTGGAGGATATTGATGCACATGAGATTCGACAACTACAAGTGCTTAACAAAATAGATTTGCTGGAAGGTGTTGTTGAGCCGCATATTGATTATGATGAAACAGGTACCCCCGTGAGGGTCTGGGTGTCTGCACAAACCGGAGATGGATGTAATTTACTGGATAAGGCATTGAGCGAAATTTTTTCCAGTAGTAAAGTAAAAAGAAAGTGTTTTTTATTACCACAACAAGCTGGAGTAAGGGCAAAGCTATTCGATTTTGCTCGGATTATCGAGGAAGAGGTCGATGATGACGGCGGTTGGGAGTTGGCGGTGGAAATTGATAAAAAGCATCTTGGTTTGTTAAAAGACGTAAAAATTGAAGAAATAAGCTGAAATGATTAATTTGCGATAGAATATAAAACTTTGGCGAATAGCCGTTTTATGGAAAGGATTTTCAATAAAACTATAGTGTTAGGGAAAGTCAGATTTAACGAAAATATCCAATTGGAGCATTTAGTATGGCCTGGAATGAACCCGGTGGCGACAACAAAGACCCCTGGAGTGGTCGTAAGGATCAGAGTGGTCCGCCCGATCTTGATGAAGCAATACGTTCTTTGCAAGAGAAATTAGGCGGTCTTTTTGGTGGAGGATCTGGTGGAGGAAGACCTCAAGGATCATCTGGAAAGAGTTTGGGCTTTTTGGCTGCTGGCGCCGTTGTTTTATGGGGGCTGAGTGGATTTTATACGGTTGAGCAAGGTACTCTCGGTGTAGTAACCCGATTTGGCGCGTACGTTGAAACGACTCAATCGGGCTTAAACTGGCATTTTCCAGCTCCGATTGAAGCGGTACAGATCATTAATGTACAACAACAACGTTTTATTGAGGTAGGTTATCGTTCCGGTGGCCGACAAGGTCAGGGATCTGTTCCGCGTGAAGCGCTGATGTTGACTAAAGATGAAAATATCGTTGATGTGCGTCTGGCTGTTCAGTATCAAGTCAAGAGCGCTAAAGATTATGCTTTTAACGTATTCAATCCGGCTGCTACCTTGAAACAGGTTACGGAAAGCGTAGAACGTGGTGTTATCGGTCACAATAGTATGGATTTTGTGTTGACTGAAGGGCGTAGTGAAATCGTTGCCGAAATTAAAACCGAGATTCAGTCGGTTATGGATTCCTACAAAGCAGGAATTTTAGTGACCAGTGTGAATCTGCAGGATGCCCAGCCGCCTGAGCAGGTACAGGGTGCTTTTGAAGATGCTATTAAAGCCCGGGAAGATAAACAGCGATTGATCAATGAAGCGGAAGCCTATTCAAACGATGTGGTGCCAAAAGCGCGAGGGGCTGCTTCTCGTAAGATTCAGGAAGCCGAAGGTTATAAAGTGAGAGTGATTGCCGAGGCCAATGGTGAGGTCAGCCGTTTTGCAAAAATACTGAAAGAGTACCAAAAAGCGCCGGAAGTTACCCGGCAGCGTATTTATATTGAAGCAATACAGAATGTGTTAAGTAATACCGATACGATTATGGTTGATGTAAAAGGCAGTAATAATTTACTTTACTTACCACTGGATAAATTAAATCATCAATCGTCCCCGAAAGCGCGGATATCAAATATGAACACTCCATCCAAGGCTGTCCATAAACCAGTCAGAACTATTAACCGTAATGTGCGATCCTCTATGCGTGGTCGTGATGTGAGAGGGCGCTAAGATGGGTATCAATAAAATTTTAGTAGCGGGTGCTGCGTTTATTATTCTGCTTTCAATGTCGGTTTTTACAGTGGATCAAACCGAAAGAGCGATTAAATTTCGCTTAGGTGAAATCGTTGAAACTAATTTTGCGCCGGGTATTCATGTCAAACTTCCGTTCATTAATAACGTTAAAAAATTTGATGCCCGTATTTTGACACTGGATTCAAAACCGGAGCGCTTTTTAACGGCGGAAAAGAAAAACGTGATCGTTGATTCTTATATTAAATGGCGTATTGGCGATCTCAAGACGTTTTATACAGCTGTTTCCGGTGATATAAATCAGGCTAATGTGCGTCTGGATCAGATTATCAAAGATGCTTTTCGTAGTGAATTC
>CAYYSO010000061.1:0-13805 GCA_964474415.1 uncultured Methylomarinum sp.
GAGCTTAATCGCTACATTATCCAGCATCTGCAAAGCGGCATCATTATCAGCAACCCACAACAACAAGTCCAACTTTCCAATGAAGCCGTCAAAAGACTTCTCAATCTGTCAGAAACGCCCTCACATCTGTCTGCTATTTCCTCTCAATGCCAACAAGCATTTGAAATCTGGCAGGAAGACCCCAGTCAGGATTTTGCCATTATTCAACTGAATAACGGTAGTGAAATTCAGGCTCGTTTTTCTTCATTAAAGCTACAGAATGAGACTTTATGTATGATAATATTTGAAGATATCGCCTTACACAACCAGCGTCTGCAACAAAACAAGTTAGCGTCTTTAGGCCGTCTGACCGCCAGTATCGCTCATGAAATCCGTAACCCGTTAAGCGCTATCAGCCATGCCGGACAATTATTATCAGAAGCTCCCGGATTAAAGGAGCAGGACAAACGCCTGACTGAAATTATTCAAAACCACAGCCAACGAGTTAATCACATTATTGAGGATATCCTCAAGTTATCACGCCGGTCGCCATCAAAAAAAGAAAAAATATTATTGGATTACTGGCTGCCCGAATTTGTTGACAGCATCATTGCCGAACAAGGTTTTCACCGCAATCGCTTGCATTTGATTTTTACGGACAGTCCGCTTAGCGTACTCATGGATACAGGCCATTTGAAACAGATTCTTAACAACCTTTGTTCCAATGCTCTAAAATATGGTTGCCAAGAAGATGAATCGATTATTCTGGAAGCTAGCATAGATAAAGGCTCCCCTTGTATTTCTGTCATTGATAACGGCCCCGGCATCAGTTCTGACATCAAAGAACATTTGTTTGAGCCGTTTTTCACCACTTCCAGCAACGGTACGGGGCTGGGGTTATATATTTCCCGCGAACTGGCCGAACTCAACCAGGCAAAATTAAGCTATGCTGTTAAGGATAACAAGAGTTGTTTTTCCCTATATTTAGTCAATGCAGATCAAGCCGTTATCGAATTATGAATATGCCCGTTACCCTGGTCGTTGATGATGAACCGGATATCAGAGAATTGCTGGAAATAACTCTGAGCAGAATGAACGTCAAAACATTCAGCGCTGAAAATATTTACAGCGCCAAACAGTTACTGGAAAAAAACAATTTTGACCTGTGTCTGACAGACATGCGATTACCTGATGGCGACGGTCTTGACCTGGTTGAATACATTCAAATATCCGGACTACAAACACCGGTTGCGGTAATCACTGCTCACGGTAGTATGGATACCGCTGTCAAAGCAATGAAAAAAGGCGCTTTTGATTTTCTCTCCAAGCCTGTGGATCTTTCTGCACTCCGGCAATTGATCAACAATGCGCTGCAACTTTCACACCCCAGGCAAAAAAACAAAGAACGCCGTACCCGTGACGTACTCTTAGGCGAATCTGAATTGATGCGTCAAATCCGTTCAAAAATTGACAAAGTTGCTCGCAGCCAGGCGCCAATTTATATCAGCGGCGAATCAGGCTCGGGAAAAGAGCTGGTTGCCAGACTGATCCATCAACAAAGCCCGAAAAGTGAACACCCTTTCATTGCTGTCAATTGTGGCGCTATTCCTCGTGAACTGATGGAAAGTGAATTCTTCGGCCATAAAAAAGGCAGTTTTACCGGCGCGGTTTCCGATAAAAAAGGGTTATTCCATGCAGCCGATGGCGGCACCTTGTTTCTTGATGAAGTAGCAGACCTGCCTTTATCCTTACAGGTTAAGTTGTTACGCGCCATTCAGGAGAAAAAAGTCCGTCCGCTAGGTGAACAAAATGAAATCGCTGTCAATGTCAGAATACTCAGCGCCACCCACAAAGATCTGGTTAAAATGGTTCAGGAAGGAAGTTTTCGCCAGGATCTGTATTACCGGCTCAATGTTATTGAATTAACCCTGCCGCCATTGCGTGCAAGATCGTCGGATATTCCGCAAATTACAGAATTCTTGTTGGCTAAACTTGCCAAAGTAAACCATCTTCCAAAACCGCGACTATCGGCAGCCGCATTGAGCGCTTTAAAACATTATTATTTTCCGGGAAACGTCCGCGAACTGGAAAATATACTGGAACGTGCACTAACTTTATACGACGGCGATGTCATCGAACAAGAAGACTTGAACTTGCCTATCGGCACTGAACTCGTTGCTGCAGAAGAATTTAATCCAACCCAACTGTCCCTGGAAGATTATCTGGAAAATATCGAAAAACAAGCTTTGAGCACCGCCCTTGAGAAAAACCGCTGGAATAAAACAGCCACAGCGAAACAACTGGGACTGACATTTCGTTCGTTGCGTTACCGATTGAAAAAGCTGGGACTGGATTAAAATTTATCATTTATTTTCACCATGAAGGAGATGAAACTATTGAAAAGAAAAGTTGCCACCTCTTCATGTCCTTCATGGTAAAAAATAACCCTACCTAACCATTGGAGTCCCGCCTTAAGTCAGCCACCGGAAAAGCTGTTTTGAGTTGAATTTTCCACTGCAGGTTTTTCTATTTTCGACCAACTTATGAACCCACCGTATTGGCAGGATTCCCCAAAAAGGTTTCATTTCTAGCCTCTGGTAATTGATTTTTATGTATTCTAACCTGGGTCGGATAAGCAAATTCCAGGTTATTATTCTGTAAAACTTCTGCTATTTTGAACAATACATCCTCTTTTACTGACAGCCATTCCGCCCAATTAACAGTCTTTGAAAAACAATACACCAGAATATCAATCGAAAAATCACTATATCGATCCATAAAAACCAGCTGTGTTGCCTTAATCCCCTGTGTGTCTTCCTGAGAGGACAATCTAAAATGCCGACGGCTTACATTGTGTTTTTGTGTGGGATTAGCAATACCAGGATGATGTTTCAGCATTTCCCTGATATCATCCAAAGCCTGTCGAATATCATCCATATCGCTTTCATAGGTAACACCGATATACAGTTTGATACGTCGGCCTACTACCCGACGATTCCAGTTTTTGACACTGGCCACCGAAACCTGGGCATTGGGTATGGTAATCAAGGCGTTATCAAAGGTTCTGATAGTGGTGCTCCGCAACCCAATTTCGGCAACTGTCCCCTCTACATCACCTATTTTTACCCAGTCTCCCATTCTGTACACATCATCGAACAGAATGGTAATGCCGCCAAACAAATTTGACAGAGTATCTTTTGCCGCCAAAGCAAACGCCAACCCGCCGATTCCCAGTGTTGACATAATGGCGGTAATACTGATACCGAAATGACTCAAACCAATGGCCAAAACAATTATCAGGATAATACCTTTTCCAGCCTGCACGCCAAGATTAAACAGCTCTTTTCTTAATTCCGTATTGGTACGACTAAATTTCTGTACCTGAAGCAAAACTACGCTATCAAGAATTTTGAACAACAACCAGATAACAATCAGGCTGTATATCACAAAGGTAAGATTTTCGATAGATGGCCGATAATCGGTTTTGTAAAAAAAGGCATACGTTGCCAAATCAATTCCAAAAAAAATGACTAATGCCCGCGCCGGCCTTCTGATTTCATGATATATCAGCGTCTGATTTTCAGCATCCTTATCAATAATATACTTTTCCACACACCAGCTGGTACATTTAAAAACAAACGGGTAACTGAAATAAACCAGCAGGATAATTGCCAATGAAACACTCACACCACCGACATCTATCTTGAAAGGGATTAACTTGAGATTAATCAGCCGGATTATTTCAAAATGATTAATATAGCTAATAGCCGTCAACAGAGAAACTTCCTGAAACCAGTGTGTTGATACAATCTGCAGTGGATTATTGATAACATATTTCAGAATATCTTGATAAGTGGTATTAACAAGGGAAAATTCTGTCTGATGTTTTTTGTAATCTGCAAAGACCTTCCCTTCCAATGGTATTCCCGGCAATATCAGGCTATTCGCAACTTGTTGGCTTTTTTTCAGGGCTTTTTGGGAAACACGGATTATTTCATCAATGGTTAAGTAATTATTGGACGCCTGAATTAAAAACTCAAGATATGTCCGAATCGCCTGCCGGGTTTTACCGGTTTCCAGTTCCGCCCTATCCCTTAGTACCGCCAGAGCATTACCCCTTTCCTCATTCACTGCTATACGTGATTCAAGAAAGTTCTGTCTTTTGTTGGAAACTGCAATCGGCAGGCTTGCTACGGTTGCAGAGCGTAATAATTGCACTAAAGCTTCCAGTTGAGCCTCTTGCTCTTCCAGCACGGTATTAATTGTTTTTTCATCTTCAGTCGCAGTCAGACGTTGATTGTAGATTCTCAGTTTGCCAACAATATCAAGGATTTTCTGTTGCTGCCCGTCTGTATCGGCAAATACGGAAAAACTCAACAATAAAACTACCAGAGCAACCAGTCTATTCATTCGCAGTCATACGCCTTATTTAGAAAAACACAGATTATCGATCAAACGGGTATTACCCAACCAGGCCGCAACCAGAATCACCAAATTCCTGTCATCCTCTGTAGCCTCCAGCAAATCCCCGGATCTGCAAATCACCAGATAATCCGGCTGAAAACCTACACCCTGCAGAGACTCAAGTTGTTGTTTGATAATTAACGAATAATCACTTTGAGCGGCCAAAACTGCATCGCGTACCTGACATATTGATTGATAAAGCTTTGGAGCAACAGTTCTTTGTTGTGGCGTTAAATAACTATTGCGAGAACTCATTGCCAAACCATCCGGTTCCCTGACTATCGGAACCCCATGTATTTGTATGGAAAAATTCAAATCAGCCACCATTTGACGAATCACCGCCAATTGCTGAAAATCTTTCTCGCCAAAAAAAGCCATATCCGGCTGTACTATATTAAACAGTTTGCAAACAACGCTGGCCACACCATTAAAATGTCCGGGACGACTCTGTCCACAATGCAAATCCGATATCCCTGTTACTGTTACATTAACCAAAAGCGCCTGCGGATAAATCTCTTCAACGCCTGGCAAAAACAATAAATCAGCATTAACCGCCTGCAGCTTCTCGGCATCGCGCTGTTCTGTACGCGGGTAGGTAGAATAATCCTCACCCTGTCCAAACTGAGTTGGATTTACAAATATGCTGACAACTACTTTATCCGCTTGCTGGCGGGCAGTTGAGACCAGTTTGATATGCCCCGCATGGAGATGTCCCATGGTCGGAACAAATGCAATACTACTACCTTGTTGTCGCCATTGATTAACGATATGCCTTAAATCAGCAATAGTTTTGACTGTTTTCATAAGACTAATGATAGTTTTTCACGATCCAGTTTATAGATGATTTCTGTCTGAAACAGATACCACCCAGGATAACCGCACTCTGCGAACACAAATTAATAACAGTGTTCCGACGCAGGATATTTCGCGGTTTTTACCGCCTGATGAAAATGTTGTACAGCCTCTTCGATACTGTTGGCTTCCGCCATAAAATTCTTGAAAAATCGTGGTTTTTTACCGCTAACAATATCCAGAATGTCATAAAGGACTAGTACCTGGCCATCACAGTCAACTCCTGCCCCGATACCTATTACCGGAATTTTTAACTGACGGCTGATTTGGGTCGCAAGACCAGCCGGCACGCATTCCAGCACCAACATACTGGCTCCCGCCTGCTCGACATTTCCGGCATCCTCAAGGATTTTCCCGGCAACCAGCGGATCTTTACCCTGCACCTTATAACCACCAAGCTGATTAATTGATTGCGGTAACAATCCTAAGTGCGCACAAACCGGCACCCCCTGATCGACCAAAAAACCAATCACATCAATACGCGCACCCTCCAGTTTAACCATTTGCGCTCCTCCCTGTTGCATTAATCTGGCTGCATTTTTCAAAGCCAACTCTGTTGTCGCGTAACTCATAAAAGGCAAATCAGCCACTACAAAAGCCCGCTTTCTGGCTGTTGTTACGCAACGGCTGTGATAGATCATATCGTCCATTGTCACGGGAACCGTACTTTTCTGCCCCTGGATGACCATCCCTAAAGAATCACCCACTAAAATGACATCAATTCCAACTCTATCAAGTAAAGCGCAGAAACTGGCATCATACGCTGTCAGACAACTGATTTTTTCACCGGCCTTTTTCATCACCAATAAATCAGTGACTGACAAAGTTTTCGACATATCGGGAGAACTATATAGCGTCATACAGACAACCTCTGCAATCCGGCCAGCGGACATTGTTCAAGCAGATCTTTTAACAATCCTTTTCCAGGAACAATCAAGCCGTTCCCGGCAATTTCCTGTAACGGATATAACACAAATGCCCGTTCCGCTATACCGGCATGAGGCACTGTCAGTTCAGCAAGATTGATTTGTTGCTCACCATACAATAACAAATCTAGATCCAGTGTTCTGGCTCCCCAGCGCTCATCCCGAATGCGGCCCTGATCATTTTCAATAGCCTGCAACTTTCTCAACAAATCCATAGCAGGCAATGCAGTTTTGATAGCCATTACGGCATTGATATAATCCGGCTGGTCTTGCGGTCCCATTGGAGGGCTGCCGTACAAAGAGGAAAACGCCACGTCATCGACCCGCTCCAGTTGTGCTATTGCCAAACGAGCTGTTTTAATTTGCTCAACTGGCGCGGCTAAATTGCTGCCAAGCCCAATATAAGCAATCACTGTTATAGAATCCGTATGACTCATGAATCAGCTGTTTTTCTTTGATTAGGTCTGAATTGTCCGCGCCGACGCCCGCCTTTTTTGGGATTATTTTTGGCCGGCCTGGTCATGCGTTGCTGTTCGGCTTCCCCCACCTGTTGAAATTGAGTCCACCATTCAGCCAACTCAGGGTCGGCGCCACCGGTTTCTGCTCTTAACAATAGAAAGTCATAGGCCGCTCTAAAACGCGGATGACTTAACAAGCGATAAGGTCTTGCGCCTACACGACGAGAAAAGCGCGATTGTAACAACCAGACTTCGCGCATTGATTGTGTTATTCGTTTTGGGATTGCGGTGATTTTAACCTGTTGTTTTAAAATTTCATTAGCCGCATTCTGGAAGGCAAAGGTTTCATTTTCACCTTGTTGAATTTTCTTATTAACTGTTATTTGCAAAGGTTCCCAAAGAAATGCCGCCAGTAAAAAATAGGGAGTAACACTTTTTCCGTCAGCAATTCTGTTATCTGAGTTTTGCAATGCTTTTGCCAAAAACAGACGAGGGAAATCATGGTCTTCCGTGGACAAACATTGTTCTGTTGCTGGAAAAAGCACGGCAAACAGACCGTAATGTCTTAACATTTCAAAGGTTTGCAAAGCATATCCGGATAAAAACAGTTTTAACGCCTCGTCAAAAAGGCGTGCCGACGGAATACTTTTTAGTAAATAGGCTAATTCATAAATGGGTTTCTCCGAATCGGGATGAATGGTAAAACCCAGTTTGACTGCAAAACGCACAGCCCGCAACATTCTGACAGGATCTTCACGATAACGGGTGACCGGGTCGCCAATTAACTTTAACTCGGCCGCCGCATGATCCTGCATGCCGCCGGTATAATCAATGACAGAAAAATCACGAATATTGTAATACAAAGAATTGACGGTAAAATCACGTCGCCAGACATCTTCTTCAATGGTTCCGAAAACATTATCGCGCAGCAATCGCCCATCTTCATGCACTCTCTGTTGATCGCTATTTTCTACCTCTGAACCACGAAATGTCGCCACTTCAATAATTTCCCGACCAAAAAAAACATGAGCAAGACGGAACCGGCGACCGATCAATCGACAATTACGAAAAGTACTTTTTACCTGCTCAGGACTGGCATTGGTCACCACATCAAAATCTTTTGGCTCCCGGCCTAACAACAAATCCCTGACACAGCCGCCTACCAGATAAGCTTCAAACCCAGCTTTTTTTAGACGATACAATACCTTTAAAGCATTCTCACTAATTTGAGAACGCGAAATATTATGCTCTGAACGCGCATAAATTTTACCAACAACCGGCGCCGTAGATTCCAGCCTATCTGATGGAATCAGGAGTTTTCTGAAAAAATTTAAAATAGCTCTTATTCCCTTTTTTGTTGCAACCACCCAGCCTGTATTAAAAAAATACTGTGTCATTGCCTTTTTGTTAATTAATATGCTTTAAGTTATCTTACAAAATACTAAACAGCTGCTGTTATCATAACATTTTGCTGGATTCCAGCTCAATCTACAGCTTTCTTTTACATGTCCCTTTTTAATATAGTAGAATTGTCCAATACGTTTTCAGTAAACACCACTAACATTTACTGCATTCATCGTTGGTTAGGATCGCGCAAAAACAGTCGCGCGTAATATATAGCTCTTAGAATTTTTAAGTATTTTGCCAAGGGGAAACCTTATGTTTAAAAAAATAATCAATGCGTTAATAGACCACCCATTATTAACCAGCATTTTTGTTGTAGATCTGTTTATTTTACTGCTCCACAAACCCCCTTTTATTTTTTCTTTGCTGATGTTAAGCGCCCTGGTTGCCATAAGCATGTACTTAGGGCAAAAACTGGCGCTTTTTAAAGCTTAACCTGAAAAATCAGTCGCCCACCATATCGTTTAGTATGATAATGATGGGGCGCTAAATGTTATACTTAGAAATGGAAACTAAGGCCATTGCCTACAGAATTGTAGGCAATGGGTCACGGCCTTAAGTTAAACAGAATTTTGCCGGATGAGACACGGAACCATCGTTTACAACGGTGCGCTTCATTTTATCTATCCTGCAGATTATATTGTTACATGTTTAACCTAATGCCCATGAAGTAATGGGTGCAACCAGGATAAAGAAGTTTATTCTTCGGCTTTTCCACAAAATTATTACTCATCTGATATTTTCAAGTTTAAGTGCAACACTCACAAAAAAGACAAAAAACCGATAAGGCTAAAACAGCTGCAGCGCTTTTTTTTCGCCGCATAGCCGCTGTTTTATACGATTCTCTTGTATTACTGGCAGTATTATTTTTTGCGACGGCTATTGTATTACCCATCAATTCCGGTGAAGCATTTTCATCTAGCCAATTTCTTTATCCTACCTATCTGTTTACCGTCAGTTTTATTTTTTACGGGTGGTTTTGGACTCACGGGGGACAAACATTAGGTTTACGCAGTTGGAAAATGACGGTACTCACGTCCGATCAACAACCAATCAATTGGAAGCAGGCGTTTATACGCTTTTCTACAGCAATCATTTCCTGGCTGTGCCTGGGATTAGGCTTTGTTTGGTTGATTGTTGATAAAGAACAGCTGACCTGGCATGACCGTCTGTCAGGAACATCCTTGTTTTTTAACAAAGAAACATAATTTCAAAAATTGCACAGGATGATTTATGACAATCATCCTGTGCGGGTATAGCTAACGAGCAACCTGTTTACATCTAACCGTCACATCCTTCATATAACAACGGTATTTACCAACATAATCTCCTCCACATTCGTCACAGACCACTTCACCCTCATTGACAATTGAGTCGCGGGTCCAGCCATATCCTTCTTCTTCACAAAGCAGATTAGTATATTTTTTATAGCGACTGTAACCGGTATATGACTCCGGCCTTCTAATCACTTTCTTTATTGCCTTTTCTTTTGCAACACAACCAGGCCCGGGTTTTAAGTTGCCCGTTATCTCTTTATAATTCCATTCATCTACAGCAAGAGCAAAAGCAAATCCGGAAAAAGACAACAAAGTAATTAAATAAACAAATTTCAACTTCATAATATTCACCTTACATTCACCTTTCATTGTTATTATTTTAACTGAGAATCCAACTCTAACATTTAAAACCGCATAAATAAAAGGCTTTATTATCTTACAAAAATTATTTTTTAGGAACACGCATAAAAATAACTCAGCCGACCGATATAGAATTTTGCCTTCAAAGCCTGACATACAACAACCCATGTAATTCATACAGGAGAGTTGCGCATGTTATTCTATAAAGGTTCTTAAACATTAATAGCCGCTAATAATGCTTATGCTATAATCAAAAGCCACCAAACTGCTATCAAAAGAGGTGTTTGAATAATGAAAAAAATAACAAAATTATTATCTCTGGCCGCCATATTTGCTGCATGCTCAGTCAATGCCGAAGTTATTAAACTGGAAGATAATTCCAAAATACTAGGTAAATGGCATGTTGATGCGGCGGCTGCCGCTTTACATAAAGAGAAAAGAGCTCAAGATTCAACTTGGGATTTTAAAAACAACGGTACAGTCGTTGTTTCAGGAAAAGATGTTGTCAGTGGTCGTACCGGAATGATGACTATTAATCTTAAATATTCAATTGAGAATGGACTCATAAAAAAACAATCTGCACCGGGCAGATCAATATATGAAACCTGTGCTGTTACCGAAATTTCCACAGAGAAAATGATTTTAAAATGCACTTATCTCTATTATTTTTTAAGTAAAATGTAAATTCGTTATTGCACTGGTGTATCTCGGTACACCAGTGATTAACCCTTGTTTCGTCTTTCATTAAAAATATTCGGTTTTTGAGCAACCTTAATCCATTAATATCTACTTCACCTCACTCGACTTACCGCATAGAGAGCACCGCAAAACACTAAGGCACTGGGTAATATTGCCATCAGCATCGGATTAAAACCATAAACCAGACCCAAGTGTCCTGCAATTTTGTCAAAAATGTTAAAACTCATACCGATGATGATACCGATCATCATTCGTCCGCCGGTACCGACACCCCGCTTGATGCCAATCACAAATGGTACTGATACCATTAACATAACAAAAGTTACCAATGGATTTATCAGACGCCCCCAGAAAGCCAGTTCATAAGACTGGGATTTCTGATTATTTTCTTTTAAGAAGTTAATATACATATACAAATCATATAAAGACAGGTTTTCTGACTTCACCACAACAATATCCAGCAAATCAGGATCAATAGAAGTCTTCCATAATTGGCTGGCTTTATTTTCAGCAAAAACCTGCTTTGAAGTTATTTCTGACTGCCCGACCTTTTCCAGACGCCATTGATCATTTCCGAGATATTGCGCATGATTTGCATGCAGCATTAATTCCAGTTGTCGCTGTTCATTTAACTGATAAATACTGATATCACCCAACGAACCATCATCATGCACCTGGCGAACATTAATAAACTGATGTCCTTCCCTTAACCACATACCATACCTGGAATGCATGACAACTTTATCATTCTGGGCTGTTGTTCTGAGCATCTGCGCTGTTCTTTCCGCTGCAGGCGCAACAAATTCTCCCACTGCAATGGCAAGTGCCATTAATATCACTCCAGCCAACATAATAGACCGGATAATCCAGAAAACTGACAGGCCGGCAGCACGCATTGCCACTATCTCTCGATTGTTGGCCATAGCACCAACCACAAACAAGCTGCCTAATAATGCCGAAGACGGCACCAATTCATAAAATACCCGCGGCGATGTCAACGCCAGATAGAGCAAAATTTCTTTCAGCCCGTAACTGCCTTTTCCCAGGTCTTTCAACTCATCGCTGAAGGTAAACAGATTAAACAAGGTCAAAAGCAACAGTAAAGCGATCAAAGACCCTTTAACTACTTCACGGACAATATAAACTGTTAAAACATTCATGCCCTCGCCGTCCCTTTTAGCTTCATTTTAATCCATTTCCAGCCATATAGACGTATCAGCAATACCAGTCCCAGCAGAAATATCAATAAATAAATCCAGAAATACCCCATCCAAACAGGAATCGTCCCATTAACCACCCAACTATAGCTGACTCTTTTCAGGTTGCCGTAAATAAAATAAATCCCGAATGCGATCATTAAGCTACCGTACACGCCTCCCCGAGGGGATAGTTTGGCTAAAGGTACCGCCAAAAAACTGAGGAAAATAACTGCCAATGGGACGGCCAAGCGTTTTTGCATTTCCGCTATATCAAATAATTGTTGCGATTGCCACAATTCCTCTGTCGGCACAGCATCCCGCTTTAATGTCACTGCCCTGCTTTTCTGCTCTATGAGAACACCGTATTCAGTAAAATTTTCGATGACAAAATCTTTGTTACCAGGAGACCCTTGAATTCGCTCACCATTTTCCAAAATTAAATAAAGACCACCGGTACGATATTCCATATGCCCATGCGGTGCATTCACAATTCCTAATCTGCCATGTTCACGGTTTTGTACAAATACATAATGCATTTGTCCGTTCGATTCGACTTGTTCTGTATAAAACACTAAATCACCGCCACTGTATTCACTAAACCGACCCGCTGAAATACCTCTGATGTCGGCAGAACTTTGATCCGCATTCATCAATAATTGCACCTGAGCCTCCGCCCAGGGAGCGGCTTTCATAGACATTCCTCCACCTACAACAGAAAGGGGGAGAATCAACAGAAACACGGCATGATAGATTACCCCGGCACCACCACCCGCAGAAGCCACAGCTGCCATTTCCTGATCTCTGTACATACGCCCCAGCACTATCAAAATCGCCATAAATGTGGCAACCGGCAAAAATGCACTGATCGCAATAACCGTCCTCAACCCCAGAATACTCAATACGGTTTCATTGGAAATGTTGCCATTAATTGCTTCTGCCAGGACTCTAATAAATTGCCGGCTAACAATAATGACCACTAAAACGGATAAAACTGCAATGACTGTTTTCAACAAGTCTTTTATTATCATTCTGTCAAGTACAGTCACAAAGCGATACACTCTGTTTTCACCTGTTTTTAGCGGCTTAATGTTCAAACAACTTTCTCCAACATTCTCATGTATAATTTAAAAAATAATGAATATAACTAACTGTTCAGCATTGTCTCTGTTTTATAATGAGAACATGTAAATATCAAGCACTTCGGGAAAACCTGTGGCGGTTAAAAAATACGCCATTCATTTTTATGTTACCGAAAAACGGGCTGAACATTATTAATCATTTCGACCTTTACTGAGACTTAAAAGATACCTCTTATGGACTATTCTATAGAAAGCTTACCTTTAGACAAACTACAAAGTGACTGCCTGATTGTCGGTATTTACGAAAACCGGCAGATCAGTAAATCTGCCGCTACTATTGACAGCGTGGCTCAGGGAATTATCACCACCCTCATAAAACGTGGCGATATTAGAGGAAAAAATGCTGAAACACTACTAATTAACATTGTCCCAAACTGCAATGTAGAACGCATTTTATTAGTTGGGCTGGGTGAACAACATAAGGTGACTCGCAAGCTTTACCGGAAAGCCTTAGCGGCAGCAATAAAAACTCTCAGAAACAGTAAAATAACTGCAGCGACTTCCACTTTGGGTGATATTGATGTTGAGGATACCGACTGGCAATGGAAAACCCGTCAAACTATCGAGGTTTTCAATGACGGCCTATATCAGTATAGTCGAACAAAGAACTGTGATGACAATAAAATCACTCTGCAGGAAATCAAAATAGCTGCCGACGATGAGACCAAAATTGAAGCAACATCAGGTCTACAACAAGGCATTGCTATTGCTCAAGGAATGGAACTAACCAAACTGCTTGCCGACCTGCCCGGTAACATCTGCACTCCGACATATCTGGCTGAACAAGCTGTCAAGTTAGCGGAAAAATATGACCGGCTTAGCGCTGAAATTCTGGAAGAAAGTGATATGGAGGCGCTCGGGATGGGGTCTTTTCTGTCGGTATCACGCGGCAGTCGTCAGCCGGCCAAACTGATCACCTTGAATTATCAGGGTGGCAACAGCAAAGATAAACCGATTGTTCTGATCGGTAAGGGATTAACCTTTGATGCCGGCGGTATTTCCTTAAAACCGGGCGCCGGTATGGATGAAATGAAATACGACATGTGCG
>CAYYSO010000062.1:0-13596 GCA_964474415.1 uncultured Methylomarinum sp.
CCAAAACGCAAATGTCCTTCACGACCGACCCGTCAGCGAAAGGTGCGCCATCCGGCCATACGCTTGAAATCAGCGAAATCAGACTGGCTAATGGCGCTGGCTTTATTGTTGCCATTGCCGGCAACATGATGACTATGCCCGGTCTGCCCAAAGTACCGGCTGCCGAGCGTATCGATATTACCGATGATGGCGTGATCACTGGCCTTTTTTAGGAACTCCAAATCCAGATAAAGCCTCCTTTATAAAGCATTGGGGGCTTTTTTATGCCTAATTGTTTAGAATAAATACTTCTAATCCAGTCAGGTGGTGAACATGGCCTCAAACATTGATGAGTTACTTTATAAAATAAAATCTCTACAACAAGAACTGATTGAAGCAATTCAGAATCAGCAACAGAGTTTTGCCTACAAAATACAACATAAGCGTATTTTTTTCGAAAAACAGGTCATTCAGCAGCATAAACGTTATCTGCAACAATTATTTGATTACCTGAAAAATGCCCCGCTAAAACACATCCTTAGTGCCCCTGTCATCTGGGCAGTTTTTGTTCCCTCCATACTACTGGATATAAGCGTTACCCTATATCAGGCGATTTGTTTTCCGATCTACGGCATTCCCAAAGTCAAACGCTCTGACTATATCGTTTTCGACAGACAATATTTGAATTATCTGAATGTGATAGAAAAAATAAATTGTGCCTACTGCAGTTATTTTAACGGCATGATAGCCTATACCCAGGAAATAGCCGCCCGTACCGAACAGTTCTGGTGCCCCATCAAACATGCCAGACACATCAGCACTTTACACAGTCGCTATCAGAATTTTCTGGATTACGGCAATGCAAAATCATACCGACTACATAAACAAGAAATCCGCAAAAACTTTGATGATATTGATTAATAATAGTCCCTGTTCAACATAATAATACCCTTGCTATCAATCCCTTATTCCGAAAAGCACTGCACTTCATATTTCTTTAAGTTTCCAAAGCTATAGTTGGGATCAGATTTTTAGTATTACCCATACATGCTGCATCCACTCCCAAAAGCAAGAGATTACCATGAAGAAAACATCGGTTTTATTGATCACACTTTGTCTTCTAATATTAGTCAACTTGATGGCTTGGTCATATTTTAATCAACCGCAAAATGCGCAAGAATGGAATGGAGTTATGATGGGGTTATCGTTTAACCCTATGCGTAGACATCATGACCCAAGTAAACAGCTTTTTCCTGATAGTCAGGAGATTGACCAAGACCTGGCATTACTGAAAGATAAGGTCCATGCTGTCAGAACCTATAGCGTCAACAATGGTTTGGAAGCCATACCTGAGTTGGCGGCCAAATACCGGCTTAACGTAACAATTGGCGCCTGGATCGGGACAAATGCAGAAAATAATCAACAAGAAGTCGATCATTTGATAACACTTAGTCGCCAGGATCACCCCAATATTGTCAGAACCCTGGTAGGAAACGAAGCGCTTTTAAGACAGGATATTACTGTCAAAGATTTAATTCATTTTATTCGTCAGGTTAAAAATAAAACCTGGCGACCTGTCAGTACTTCTGAAACCTGGAATATCTGGCTTAAATACCCTGAACTGGCCGATGAAGTTGATTTTATTGCCGCCCATATTTTGCCTTACTGGGAAGGTATCCCCATAGAAAGTGCAGTTGACTATGTTTTTCAGCGCTATTATCAATTACAAAAAGCATTTCCAAACAAACAAATTATTATTACTGAAGTGGGCTGGCCTTCCAACGGTCAACCTGTAAAAAAAGCGGAAGCATCGTTAATCAATCAGGCCCGGTTTATGAGAACTTTTCTTAATCGGGCTCATGCTGAAAAAGTCACCTATTATGCGGTCGAAGCATTTGACCAACCCTGGAAAATGTCTGATGAAGGCTCATCAGGCGCTTACTGGGGATTATATGATAGCGAACGTCAACCTAAATTCAGTATGCATGGTGCCATCCAGAAATTACCCACATGGCAACATTGGGCATTAGCCGCCATAGCCCTCAGCTTGCTCATAACATTAGTATTTTTATTTAACCGAAAACGTTTACAACTGCCGGGCGTTATATTTTTTGGCCTGATAGCCAACCTTGCGACATCAATACTGGTCTGGACTGCTTCAATTGGTGCACATCAGTATCAATCAGGGTTAACAGCTATTCTATGGAGCGTACTATTATTGATGCAAGCTTTGGCATTACTGGTCTTGTTGGTAGAAAGCCTGGAAATTGCCGAAGTCCTGTGGAATAGAAAAAACCAACGACATTTCACCCCATTAACTCCTTCTCCGGATTTTATCTATCCCAAAGTTTCTCTTCATGTGCCTATTCATAATGAGCCGCCGGAAATGGTTCACCTTACTTTAAAAGCAATCGACAAACTTGATTATCCAAACCTTGAGGTATTGGTCATTGATAACAATACCACTGATCCGGCAATCTGGCAGCCTGTAGAAAATGATTGTGTGCATTTGGGGTCAACATTCCGTTTCTTTCATCTGCAAAATTGGCCGGGATATAAGGCGGGGGCATTAAATTATGCGCTTGAACAAACAGCGGAAGATGCCGAAATTATTGCAGTCATTGACAGTGATTATATTGTTTCCCCGGATTGGTTAAAAAGCCTGGTTCCTTATTTTGAGAATCCGCAAGTGGGTTTTGTCCAGGCCCCGCAAAATTACCGTGATTGGCGGCAAAATGGCTTCAAAGCCTTATGTCAGTGGGAATATGCCGGATTTTTTCATATCGGCATGGTGCAAAGGAATGAATATAACGCTATTATTCAGCATGGTACGATGACGATGATGCGTAAAACGGCGCTTGAAGCCGTAGGCAAATGGGGGGAGTGGTGTATATGTGAAGACAGTGAATTGGGACTTCGGTTTTTCCGCGCCGGTTATGACTCTGTTTATATCAAAGACACCTTTGGCAAAGGACTTACGCCCGATACCCTTTCCGGATACACCGGCCAACGGCATCGCTGGGTCTATGGTGCCATGCAAATTTTAAAAGGCCATTACCGTAGTTTATTCTCATTTAGGCAGACAGATTTAACGATGGCGCAACGTTATTACTTCATCGCCGGCTGGCTACCCTGGTTCTCAGATGCATTGGCATTATTATTTACCCTTGCCAGTTTAATGTTTACCGCCCAAGTATTTATTGATCCTGTTCAGAGTGAATTACCGATAGCCGCTTTTGTTTTACCGACTATTGGGCTGTTTGGTTTTAAAATCATTCGCAGCTTTTGCTTGTACCGGGCAAAGGTAAACTGTACTTTATTACAAACTTTGGGCGCAACATTGGCGGGATTATCACTGACGCATACGGTAGCCAGGGCAACCTTACAAGGTCTTGTCACTTCCGGGCGACCTTTTGTGCGCACGCCGAAATGTGAACAGGAACGGCCTTTCTTTGCCGGTCTGTTTACCATTCGCGAAGAATTATTTTTTCTGACCCTGCTATGGATTGCCGCTTATTTTATCGGGTCGTTGGAACATTTTGATAATTTAACCGGAAAACTATGGACTGCCGTGTTACTGGTTCAGTCGGTTCCATATACCGCTTCCCTGCTGGTTTTTCTGATTAATATTGCTCCTAACTACCATATCCATCCTCAATTTATCCGGGAACACAAAAGGGCTTCAGCCGCTATTCGCTAGCATGTTCCGTTATATATGTGTGAATTCATTCGCACTGTACGGATAAATCCGCTGCCACTGCTAAGGTCCATAAAACTGCTTAGAAACATGCATGGAATAAGACCTCTGCGTTTTCTGTGGTTATTTTTGAATTTTTAAAAAGGAATGCTTCCCTATTAAAGAATCAGGTACAGACTATACACAGGGAGGGATATTTTTTACCAGTTGCCTTACTTGTCAAATCCCTTTTCCAGCAATGTTGTAAATTCACTGGCCGGCAATGGCCTGGAAAAATAATAGCCTTGTATTTGATCGCAGTCTTTTGCTATCAGCATCTCAAATTGTTCTTTTGTTTCAACACCTTCGGCAATGGTTTTCAAATCCAGACTTTTTGCCAAACTGATAATGGCATTCACAATATTTTCAGTTCCTTGATTTTCAACTATTTTTGCGGTAAAAGATTGATCAATTTTCAACTTATCCAGGGCAAAACGTTGCAAGTAAGCCAATGAAGAATAACCGGTACCGAAATCGTCTATCGACAGCTGAATTCCGGTTTTAGCCAGATCTTGAGTAATAGTGATAGCCTCTTCCGCATTTTTCATAGCCATACTTTCGGTTAACTCAAGTTCTAAAAACCGGGATTCCAATTGTACTCGCGTTAAAACATCAACTACTTTTTTCACCAGAGTCTGTTCACAAAATTGCGCCATCGACAGATTAACCGCCACTGTTAAATCGTCATATCCCGCCTGATGCCAGATTTTTATTTGCTGAACAGCCTCCTGTAAAACCCAGTCCCCCATAGGAATAATCAGGCCGGTATCTTCTGCAACAGGAATAAATTCCGCCGGAGACACCAACCCCCATTGGGGATGTCGCCAGCGTATCAAGGCTTCAGCGCCAATAATTTTATGACTGACGGCATCAACTTGCGGCTGATAATACAAAACCAATTCATTACTAACCAAAGCCTTGCGTAAATGAGTTTCAATTTTTAGCCGTTGCAATGTTTTCTGTTGCATTTCCAGGGTAAAAAATTGATATTGATTGCGCCCGTTTGCTTTCGCTTGATACAAGGCAGTGTCCGCATTTTTATGTAGCGTTTCATAATCTTTGCCGTTTTCCGGAAACAAACTGATACCTACCGAAGTGGAAATATGCAATTGATTATTATCAATAACAGCTGGCTCATTAATAGCCGTTATGATTTTTTCAACCACCAGCGCCGCGCCCTTGAAATTGGTATCCGGCAGCAGAATATTAAATTCATCCCCGCCCAGACGGGAAACGGTATCTTCTTCGCGCACAACTGTTTTTAAACGCCGGGCAATTTCGACAAGCAACTTGTCACCAGCCGGATGTCCCAATGAATCATTAATATTTTTAAAATGATCCAAATCTAAAAACAATAAGGCAAAGTGTGATCGGTTACGTTCTGCGGTAATCAATTCATGATCGACATGTGCTTTTAATAACACCCGATTAGGCAAATCAGTCAGTGGATCATAATGAGCCAAATGTTCTATATGCGCTTCCGCTTCCTTATGTTGGGAAATATCTGAAAATATGACAATGTAATTATTGATTTTATCCTGCGTATCTTTAACGCAACTAATACTCATCCATACAGGAAATATTTCACCGTTTTTACGTCGATTCCAGATTTCCCCTTGCCAGTAATTTAAGGTATTGATTTCTTTCCACATAGTTCGGTAAAAATCAAAATTCTGCCGGTCCGATGAATACATGTTAATATTTTTGCCTTTAACTTCTTCATCCGTATAACCGGTAATTCTTGTAAAAGCCTGATTAACTGAAAGAATATGATTATTCTTATCAGTGATTAAAATAGCTTCCTGGCTCTGGGCAAATACCTGTGCCGATAAATACAGTTCATCTTCGGCTTTTTTACGCGCTGTCTCCCGATCAAATGACTCCAACGCAAAGTTCAAATCCTCTCCTAATTCGGTTAACAACTGGACGATTTCATCGGTAAAATAACCTTCTATTTGTGAATATACATTGAAGACAGCATAAGACTCATTTCCACGAATAATCGGTATACAACAACTTGAAGCCCAATTAAAAGTCTTTGCCACATGTTGCCAGGGCTTAGTCCTGACATCACCCATAAAACGCTTAATGACAACTACTTTTTGTTCTCGATAGGCCGTTCCGGAAGGTCCCCTCCCTTCTGCAAGTGCTGGGTTCGCTGAAATTTTGATCTCATTAAGGTACTCAACATGCTCACCGGCGCGAGCAACCGGAATAATGCGCTGGTCCCGGTCACGTTTAACCCCCACCCAGGCCATGCTTAAACTACCAAGTCGAACCGCGATTCGACACAATTCATCAAATAATTCTGTTTCATCCGTTTTTTTTATGATGGCCTGGTTTATTTGACTGAGGGTGGCGTATAACTCACTCAGGCGCTGGATTTTGTCACTGTCCACCTTGCTTTGAGTAATGTCCATTAAAAACCCGATTAATTCCTTCACCTCCCCGTCTTCTATAATGAGATTAACGATATCCCGAATCCATATAATCTCACCCTTAGCTGAAATCATCCGGTATTCCATTTCGTGATTATGGAATGCTTTGGTTTGGGTAAAACAGAATTTTGGCGCCCATGAACGGTCTTCTTCGTGTAAATGATTTTCCCAGAAATGCGGTTCATCAAGCCATTGTTCGACCGGATATCCCAATATCGTTTCCGCCTGCTTACTAACAAAAGTGAAATTTAAAAATTTCGCGTCAACACGAAAAAAAACAGCCGGTTGCGCCTGTATTAACTGCCTGAATAATGTTTCACTCCGCGCTAATTGCTGATAATTTCGCTCAATAACATCGGTCTGTTTTCTCAACTCCAGAGCGCTCTGCATAGCACGCTGTTGCGCTTGTTTCCTGACTGCTATTTCTTCAGTAAGCCGGATATTTTGTTCGTCGAGTTCTATTTCAGCCAAATGCCGGCTTTCATGCATCAATACAATCCACCAGGCAAAAACACTTAGAACCAAAGCCGATATTAAAAAAATCTGATAAAACCCAGTACGAAGGTAGGCGATAAATTCTGTATCGCTTAATTCAGTTTGTTCGACAAAAACAATCCAGATAATTGATCCGACAATTGTCAACATAAACCCCCAGGTCAACAAAAAATTGGCAATCCGGCGACAACTGTTTTGGGATATTTTATTGGCCGATAACAGATTCACAATCCAGCAAACTCCCTGCTGATAAAACTCCGGTTGCTCCGGCTTACAACCATCGTGACAATTGGAATCCAGCGTACAACAAAGTGAACAAATAGGTTGGTCATAATAAGGACAGTAAGCCATGTCTGTTTGCGCATAGCGCTTTTCACATACACCACAAATTTCCAGTTTTTCAGAACAGCTATATTCCTCATTAGTCCGGGCAATATAAAATTTACCACGGGTTAGTTTGGCAATAACCGGTGTCAGAACAAAACTGATCGACAACGCCAGCAATGAGGCATAAGCCTGAGCATATAAGCCGAACAATCCGGTAAACGCAGCCATTGAAATAACCGACGCAAGCGTCATACTGACAAAACCAACCGGATTAAAACTAAACAGGTGAGCGCGTTTAAACTCCACCATAGCCGGACTGAGTTTTAACGGCTTGTTAATGACTAAATCGGCAGTAATGGCAGCTATCCAGGCAATGGCAATATTGGAATAAAGACCCAATACTTTAGTCAATGCTTCAAAAACGCCCATTTCCATAAGTATCAAGGCGACAGCTATATTAAAAATCAGCCAGATAACACGACCGGGATGGGAATGAGTTACTCGGGAAAAAAAATTGGACCATGCCAAAGAGCCGGCATAGGCATTAGTAACATTAATTTTGATTTGCGAAACCACCACAAAAATCATACTAAGCAATAACGCCGTCTCAGGGTTGTCAAAAACAAAGCGATAGGCTATATCATACATTTGTACCGGTTGTTTAGCTTCTGCCAGCGCCAAACCACTCAATACCGCTAAAGCTGCCAGTAATATCCCGATCATTTGTTTGAAAAAACCGAGTAGAATCCAGCCTGGTCCTGCCATAATAACGACAAACCACCAACTCAACCGGTTGTTTTTATGTTTCTCCGGCATAAAGCGTAAATAATCGACTTGCTCACCAATCTGGGCGATCAGTGACAATGAAATTCCAAAGGCTATGCCAAAATAATAGGAATCAAATTGATTACTGCCTGTCATCGTGCCGGAAAAGTTGCCGACCTTATTCAACACGTCGGGTTCGGAAATCAATACAAAATAAAGCGGAATCAGCATCAAGATAATCCACAGCGGCTGTGTCCACAACTGCAGCCGGTTAATCAAGGTTATGCCATAAAAAACGATAGGGATAATAATCAACGAACAAACTATATACCCCAAAAATAACGGTAAGCCAAAATATAACAACAATGCCTGGGCCATAATGGCCGCTTCCAGAGCAAAGAAAATAAAACAAAATGAAGCGTAAATCAGCGAAGTGACAGTGGAACCAACATACCCGAAACCAGCGCTTCGAGTCAGCAAGTCTATATCGACATTATACCGGGCACAGTAATAGGCGATTGGAATACCGGTCATAAAGATAATCAGTGAGGCAAAAACAATTCCCCAGAAGGCATTGCTGAAACCATAATCTAACAGCAAAGCTGCGCCAATCGCTTCTAATGCAAGAAATGAAATACTACCGATGGCGGTATTGCCTATAACAAAAGATGACCACTTTCGAAAGCTTTCCGGTGAATAGCGTAATGCATAATCTTCCAGTGATTCTGTTGCCACCCATTGGTTGTATTGTCGACGTGTTTTTTCTATCTTGTGTTGTGGTGCCATTTTAAGTTTCTAACAAATTATTAAACCGTCGTATAAAGCATTATAGCTAAGAATGATAGAGGTCACTGATAACGTTTCAGGATCGCTTTGGTGGTTAACCCTGGAGCGTTTCAGAGTCAGTCCGAGCTCATCTCTCCAGACGATAATCACGCTCAGACAGTGCCATGCAACTACCGCCAAGGGGGTCATGCTCAAGTCTTGAAATGCAGCACATTATGTTGATTACAAAATCAGGCCCCTTTTCTTCACTAGCTGTACAACTTAATCTTCAGTGCCAGGCTCAATAAACGAAAGTGTTTGTTTAGGAGATTCAATTTACTTCATGAAACAATTAAACGGCTTTCGTTTGTTTCTTTATTTTTAGGTAGGGTACTAACTCAGTCAAAATCATGTCGTTAGTAACAAGAAGGTTTTTATCTATTAAGGCGACCCCGGAGTTCATTGAGATCAATGTCTAAATCAATTTTCTTTTATTTTTTGTAACTCAGGGCATATACATATTTAATATCAGTTACTTATCACAGAAGGTACCGTGAATACATCTGTCAAGGCTTGAATGTGGCCCCCATGCCACATTCATTTCTTCCGCAAGTAACTGATATTAAAGACTTGTCGTTCAGTTAAATACGCTGAGTTACGTTACTTTTAGATCGTAACTCTATGATTTTCTAATTAATTCTTTCAAAGTCAACATAAGTTCAGAGGGGGTTGAACGCTCAGTCAACCGGTAACAGCTGCAAACTGCAGCGTAATTCATTGGCATATTTAAAGCCAACGGGTTTCAGCCGTTTTTTGTCTATATTAGACAAATTGAGCGCAACCATCATCGTCGCTTTTTGAAAAGCGGAGCATTTGCGAACCAGTATAGACAACAAAAAAAGCGCATGCTCTTCACTGATTTCCTGCTCATCAATCATTTTTTGAGTTATATCAGTTACTTTAAGATAAGCATTGATTCTTTTTTTTCGGCTTAAAAAACCAATTGCAGGAATGCTTTGCAAAAGCTTGTCATATGCTTGTATGGATTTATCGGCTTTGTCCATTTATTTTACGCTTGTCAGGTAATTGAAAAATGAGTAATGTGAGATAGTAGAAACGC
Source organism: uncultured Methylomarinum sp. (assembly GCA_964474415.1). Classification (GTDB taxonomy): domain Bacteria; phylum Pseudomonadota; class Gammaproteobacteria; order Methylococcales; family Methylomonadaceae; genus Methylomarinum. The sequence continues at coordinate 9,626 of CAYYSO010000062.1, forward strand.
GCACGGAATAAGTTCGACAACAGATGCGGATAAATCCGCAGCTACCCAAAACAGAGTTGTCAAAGTTATTTTTTTGCACCCTCCTTAACACTCATTTCATGAGGTTTAATGTACCAAACTCAGCAACACACCAGCTGCAACAGCAGAACCAATAACCCCCGCTACATTCGGTCCCATTGCATGCATTAACAGAAAGTTGTGTGGATTGGATTCCAATCCCACTTTATTGGCTACTCGCGCCGCCATAGGTACAGCAGAAACACCGGCCGCACCAATCAATGGATTAATCGGGGTTTTACTAAACTTGTTCATGACTTTGGCCATCAGTACGCCACATGCAGTTCCAATACAAAAAGCAATCGCACCTAAGACCAGAATACCCAATGTTTCCACTTTCAGGAAGGCATCTGCGCTAAGCTTTGAACCGACTGCCAAGCCTAAAAAGATAGTCACAATATTGATTAACTCATTTTGCGCTGTTTTACTAAGTCGTTCCACAACGCCACAGCTATTCATCAAATTTCCCAGACAAAACATGCCCACCAGAGGAGCGGCTGATGGCAACAGCAACGCACACAATAGCAACAACATTAAAGGAAAGAAAACCTTTTCGGTATTACTGACCGCTCTCAACTGTTGCATTTCAATACTGCGCTCTTTCTCTGTTGTCAACACACGCATTATCGGTGGCTGAATCAAGGGAACCAGCGCCATATAAGAATAAGCTGCCACCGCAATCGCCCCTAATAATTCCGGCGCCAATTTGGATGCCACATAAATAGCCGTTGGCCCATCTGCACCACCGATAATAGCAATCGCTGCCGCGTCTTTAAAAGTAAATTCCAATCCCGGAATAACATTCAGTGCCAAAGCGCCCAATAGCGTAGAAAAAATGCCGAACTGCGCTGCCGCGCCTAGAAACAGAGTTTTGGGATTTGCCAGCATTGGACCAAAATCGGTCATAGCGCCAACCCCCATAAAAATCAGTAGCGGAAAAATACCGCTTTTAATTCCACCATACAGGTAATACAAAATACCGCCATGTTCGGCTATACCGGCTACGGGGATATTACTAAGAATAGCGCCAAAACCAATAGGCAGTAATAATAAAGGCTCAAAGCCTTTTTTAATGGCCAGATACAACAGCAGAAAACCTACCGCCATCATAATGGCCTGCGGTCCGCTGATATTGTATAGTCCTGTGCTTTCCCATAAATGTGTGAGATTTTCCATGAAAGGTCTCGAAATAATTATTTGTTTAACTTAAGAATGTGTTGTTATTTTGATGGGTAGATGAGCCAGTGACTCTACATCTAGCGCACCTTCCTTATCCGCATGCAAATAAAGCCAGCATGCGACCGACAAAACAACCTGTTCGTTGACCACGATGCTATCGCTTATTTGTGTCTACAAAGATATACGTAAGGAGTGTAAGCGGGATGCAGAAGTTTTCCTGACTTACATTTAGTCATTACCCTAAGGCCGGAAAACTACCACGATGGCTACAAGGTAACTAACGCCTCACCGACGGCAACAGCCGCACCTTCTTTTACATTAACGACGCTCACCGTTCCGGCCACTTTCGCACGAACTTCAGTTTCCATTTTCATGGCTTCCATAATGACAACAATGTCACCTGCTGCAACACTATCCCCCACATTAACATTGATTTTCAAAATATTCCCCGCCATTGGCGAATCCACTACAGAACCGCCGGCAGATGCTACTGATGGCGGCGCTACTGCCATTGCAGCGGGCTGAATGTTGATATCCGTACTACCAGGGGCGACTACGACATTATAATTCCTGCCATCCACATTTACAGTGTAGGCTTCTGTTGGATCATCACTTTTAGCCACATTGGCTGCAGCAAATGCCTCGGGATCCGGCGCTGATTCAAAAGCTTCCGGATTGTCTCTGTTCAGTAGAAACTTCCAGCCCGGCTGGGCAAATAATCCATAGATTAACGCATCATCCTCTATATTTTCTGCCAGTTTAACCCCTTCTGCCGCAGCCTTTTCCTTGACCTCAGCGATCAGTTTATCCATTTCCGGCTCAAGCAAATCAGCAGGCCGGCAGGTAATCGGCTCAGCCCCATCCAATACTCTGGACTGCAATTCTTTATTGACTGGCGCCGGAGTTGCTCCATACTCGCCTTTCAACACCCCGGCTGTTTCTTTACTGATGGTTTTATAACGTTCACCGGCAAGCACATTCAAAACAGCCTGAGTACCGACAATCTGTGATGTTGGCGTAACCAAAGGAAGATAGCCCAAATCTTCTCTTACTTTGGGAATCTCATTGAGCACTTCATCAAATTTATCAGCCGCCCCCTGTTCTTTTAACTGACTTTCCATATTGGTCAGCATGCCACCGGGCACCTGTGAAACCAAAATTCGACTATCCACACCTTTCAGACTGCCTTCAAACTGAGCATATTTTTTGCGAATATCCCTAAAATACTCCGCTACTTTTTCCAGCTTCAGCAAATCAAGACCGGTGTCTCTTTCCCGTCCCTGCAAACTGGCGACAATCGTTTCGGTTGGACTGTGTCCATAAGTCATACTCAACGTAGATATTGCCGTATCTACGTTATCAATCCCGGCTTCAACAGCTTTAATAACGGTTCCAACACTCAATCCAGTGGTCGCATGACTGTGCAGGTGTACAGGAATATCGACTGCTTTCTTCAGTTTTGAAATCAGCTCATAGGCATCGTAAGGCTTTAACAAACCCGCCATATCCTTGATGCAAATTGAATGCGCACCCATATCTTCAATTTTACGCCCCTGTTCCACCCATTTCTCAATGGTATGTACGGGACTGGTTGTATAGGAAATAGTGCCTTGCGCATGAGCATCAGTGGTTAATACCGCTTTAACTGCCCGCTCGATATTGCGCATATCATTCATCGCATCAAAGATACGAAAAACGTCAATGCCGTTGACAACACAACGCTCTACAAATTTATCGACCACATCATCGGCATAATGGCGATAACCCAGAATATTTTGTCCTCTGAACAACATTTGCTGCGGGGTATTGGGCATGGCTGCTTTCAGTAACCGAAGTCTTTCCCAGGGATCTTCACCCAAATAGCGAATACAGGCGTCAAATGTAGCGCCGCCCCAGGATTCGATTGACCAATAGCCAATTTGATCCAGTTGCTCGCAGACGGGTAACATATCTTCGATACGTAACCGTGTTGCCAGTATCGATTGGTGAGCATCCCGCAGGACGACTTCGGTGATACCTAAAGGTTTTGCCATTTTTTTCTCCCGGACCTTTTTGGGTCGTATTTTCTTTTTACCTTGTGGGTAAGTATTTTAATGGATATTAAAATATGAACATTTCATTGAAAAAACAGTCCTTATCTACAGTAAGTAGGAATGGGCTGCTTGTTATCGATATTTTTTACGATATTGCGCAATAGCCGTTGTGATAGCGGCGATATCGTGTGGATGTCTGGCTGTTGCAGAAATGGGTTCAGTTTGCTGACCGGCAGGTTGAACAGGAAAATAACGTTCCACCAACAACGTCAACATATTGACGGCCAATACCAACAGCGCTAAGAAGCCAAAGACTATAACCATACCGGTTACCATTAGCTCAACCCCTGCAATTATTATTTCGCTCATGTTATCAAATCATAAATATTGAGATAATGGGCATTATGCCCAAATCGAATCTATTAAACAAATTATTGAAGGAAAGTAATGAATACTTGCACAACACATCAACATTTACTTTTGTATGGAGATAGTTTTGCCATACCTTGGCATTTTCGTGTAAAGTACCCTGTTCTCTAATCCATCTCGGACGCGTCTAAACCCTGAATTTAATAGGGTATACGACTCAAAGAGACTAAAAATAATGATTTCGAGTATAGTCACTACCGCCTTATTCATGATTGCTTTAGGCGTTACTCTGGCAGTCATTCTGGCCATTGCCAATAAAAAACTGTTCGTTTA
>CAYYSO010000063.1:0-13480 GCA_964474415.1 uncultured Methylomarinum sp.
CTCTGTTTAACACATGATTTAACCAGATATTGCTGTTCAGAAACCAGATGCCAAAGGAGGATTCTTTTACCCAGGTTGTTGGTGTTGCCATATAAGATTAAAGGAATGATTGTTATTACGCGTTTGAGAATAACCCGAATAAATAAAATTTGACAAGTCATATTCTGAAAAGACAATGGGTGAGCAGAAAACTTTCGAAATCTGGACTATTATTTTTTGCCAATCGCCTTATAAGGGGAAAATGATGGCTGAGATTGAAATCGTGCATACAGACATTACCCAGCTAAAAGTCGATGCTATAGTCAATGCTGCGAATAACTCGTTGTTGGGCGGTGGCGGCGTCGATGGTGCCATTCATCGGGTTGCCGGGCCGGAATTATTGGCCGAATGCAAAACCTTGAAGGGGTGCGAAACCGGGCAGGCCAAAATTACCGGGGGATATAATCTGCCTGCTGATTATGTGATTCATACCGTTGGTCCGGTTTGGCATGGAGGCTTCAGAAATGAAGCTACTTTGCTGGCCTGCTGTTACCGGGGATGTATGCGTCTGGCTGCTGAATACCACATCGAGACTATTGCTTTTCCGGCTATTTCTTGCGGTGCCTACGGTTTTCCTGTTGTACCGGCGTCGGCTATCGCTGTGAGTACCATTCAGTCATCTATGCGGGATTGCCCGGTATTACAAAGCATTTACTTGGTCTGTTTTGGAGAAGCGGTATTGAAGGCGTATAATCAAAGTCTTATACAGTTGAATCAACACAAGCATGATAAATAAACAGATAACAGAACAGCAATGGCGGAACAAACTGACGCCGGAACAATATAATATATGCAGACTAAAAGGTACGGAAGCACCTTTTAGCGGACAATATACTGATTGTAAAGATGAGGGGATTTATTATTGCGTCTGCTGTGGCAATCCGTTATTTGATTCAGGGTCTAAATATGATTCCGGTTCCGGCTGGCCCAGTTTCTGGAAGGTATTTAATGAGCAAAGTCTGCAACAAACTGCGGATGAAAGCCATGGTATGCAGCGGATAGAAGTGAGTTGCAAGTCCTGTGGTGCGCATCTGGGACATGTTTTTGAGGATGGTCCACAACCAACAGGTTTGCGTTACTGTATTAATTCGGTTTCGCTGGAGTTAAAAAATAAATGAACGATGCACAAGAACAGGTTCAGGATCTGCTGGACTTTATTGATGCCAGCCCCAGTCCCTGGCACGCCGTTGCTCATATGGAACAACGGTTGCTTGCATGTGATTTTGTACAATTGCAGGAAACTGAGCAATGGCATTTAAAGCCAGGCGGTCGTCATTATGTCATTCGGGATGATTCATCCATAATTGCCTTCGTTTTGGGTACAAAACCATTTACTGAAACAGGATTCAAAATACTGGGCGCGCATACCGATTCACCAGGCTTAAGAGTGAAGCCCAAGCCTGCATCGGTGGCTGACGGCTTGGTCAGACTGGCTGTGGAGGTTTACGGCGGCCCTATTCTGGCCACTTTTACAGACCGTGATTTAAGTTTGGCAGGGCGGATCAGCTATAAAACAGATGGCGGCGATATCGTCAGCCAATTGCTGCAGTTTGAACAGCCTTTGCTTCGTTTGCCAAATCTGGCTATTCATATGAACCGAAAGGTGAATGAAGAAGGTTTAAAACTGCATAAACAAAATCAATTGCCGTTGATATTATCGGCAACTGTGGATAAACAATTATCGCCGGAATATTTTTGCAAAAAGCTGGAACAGGCTTCAGGTATTAAATCGGCGCAGATTCTTAGTTGGGAACTGAATGTCTACGATACCCAGAAAGGTGTTTTCTGGGGTGATGAGCAACAGTTTTATGCCGATAGCCAGCTGGATAATCTGGCTTCCTGTCATGCCGGATTGCAGGCCATGTTGAAGGAGACCAGTTTGAACAGCGGCAATACTCTGGTCTGTGCTTTTTTTGATCACGAAGAAATTGGCAGTGAAAGTCGCAAAGGGGCCGATGGCTGTTTTCTGCCTGATGTGCTTGAAAGAATGGCTTTGTCTGCTGGAGTTGGCCGGGAGGATTGCCAACGGGCATTGGCACAGAGTTTTATGATCAGCGCAGACATGGCGCATGCCTATCAGCCTAATTTTCCGGATGCCTATGAACCTGGACATAAGATAATCGTCAATCAGGGGCCTGTGATCAAGGTAAATGCAAATTTACGCTATACCACTGAAAGTATTTCTGAAGCCATGTTTATCGGCTGGTGTCAGCAGGCAGGCATATCTTGGCAGGAATATTCACATCGTACTGACATTGCCTGCGGCAGCACCATCGGACCAATGGTATCGGCAAAATTAGGAATTCGTAGTGTGGATATTGGTAATCCAATGTGGGCCATGCACAGTGTCAGGGAAAGTGCTGGTGTGCAGGATCATTGTGATCTGATTAAAGTTTTGCAGTATTTTTTTAAAAACCGATAGATTTAATCAGGAAATCTTCTATGCTTTAGTCTGAAATTGGGGTTTCAATGTCAATACAGTACAGTGAAGCTATGGGGCATCAACTTGCAAATATCAACTTGGTTTTAAGGATGGCTGCTTTCCCCGGCTTTTTCTGATCGATACGGATGGTTTCAAAATCAAATGATTTTTATACGGATAGCATTGCTTTTTTTCTACTGCTTTTCAGCCTCTGTTGATGCCGGGCAACAGAGCCTGGAATATAAGGTCAAAGCCGCCTATCTGTATAATTTTACAAAATTTATTACCTGGCCTGAAAAACAGGGTGATACTTTCAATATCTGTATTTTAGGGACGGATCCTTTTGGCAGTCTGTTAAAGCCGTTAGAAAAAAAGACTGCATTAGGAAAGTCCATTCGTCTGTATCGCTTCCAGTCGATTAAGCAGGCAAAACAATGTCATATTTTGTATTTCGGCCATAAAGAAAGTCATCGCTCACCTCAACTTAATGGGACGCTGTCCGACACTTTAACAATCAGTTCTCGGGACGGCGCACTGACGGTCAGCAGTCAGTCCTTTTTTGCCAGGAGTGGTGGCATGATTGGTTTTGTTATCAGAGATGGACGGATAAAGTTACAGGTTAATTTGTCGGTACTGAAACACAATGGATTCAAAATCAGCGCAAAATTATTGGAAGTGGCTGAGTTGGTTGAAGGAAATGATGATGAATAATGTTTTCAGGCATCTGTCAATCAAATCGAAACTGTTATCGATTCTGGTATTTTCCAATCTGATGTCATTATTACTGGCAATGGTATTACTGATATTTGTAGCAACGGCAAATATGAAAAATAAAGTCAAGGATGATTTGACGGCAATGGCCAGTCTGATTGCGGATCGCAGCACGGCGGCTTTGAGTTTTGATGACACCGATGTCGCCAAAGAAAATCTGAGGTCTCTTAATGACTTGCCTTCAGTGCAGGCAGCTTGCCTTTACGATGCTCAAGGGCTGCTATATACATCATTATACAAACCGCAAGTACAAAGTCATCTGTGTCCGTTAGCCTATAAAGGATTGATGACACATTTTGACCGACTGCGCTTGTATGTCTTTGAACCGGTGCTGTTGGAGACAGAAAAAATTGGCGGCATTTATATAGTCGCTGATTTAAGTACTCAGTTATGGCGTGAATTACAATTTATTGGTCTGATACTGGCAGTATTGTTTGTGGCTTCATTGATTACCTTTTTACTGACGGCACCGCTATTGAATCGAGTTTCTGCTCCCATCATGAAATTGGCCAATACCGCTCATAAAATCAGTCGTGAAAAGGATTATTCGCATAGAGCAGTAAAACATAATGAAGATGACGTGGGCATACTGGTTGATGCCTTTAATAAAATGATCAGCACCGTAGAGCGGCAAAACAAAGCCTTATTGACCGCTAAAAATAATTATTTAGCGCTTTATGATAATAACCCGACGATGGTTTTCCATCTTTGTTTAAAGGGGCGGATTTTATCCGTTAATCGTTTTGGCGCCAGACAGTTGGATTTAACTGTGGAGCAACTTCAAGATCGTTCAATCCTGGATTTTATTCATCCTGATGATAGAAGCGCTTGTTTGGCATTGTTTGAATTATGTCAGTTGAACCCTCATAAGGTTTATAAACAGGAAGTGAGAAAGGTCTGTCGGGATGGGCGCATCATTTGGGTGAGAGAGTCCGCGCGACTGCTGGTTGATGACCTGGATCAGCGTAATTTACTGTTAGTGTGTGAAGATGTTACTGAAGCGAAATTGTTAACGGACAAAATTGAATATCAAGCCAGTCATGATACCTTGACTGGTTTGGTTAACAGAAGAGAGTTTGATGTTTATCTGCAACAGGTGGTGAAAAATGCGCAGCAAAGCCACGCTGAGCATGCTTTATGTTATCTGGATCTGGATCAATTTAAAGTGGTGAATGATACTTGTGGGCATGTAGCAGGGGATGAACTGTTGCGGCAACTGGGGGATATTTTACGACACAATATTCGTCAGCACGATCTGTTGGCGCGATTGGGCGGCGATGAATTCAGTGTACTTATGTATGACTGTTCTTTGGCTCAAGCGCTTAGTATCAGCGAAAAGTTACGTAATGTCATTAGAGATTTTCAGTTTGCCTGGGAAGACCGCTGTTTTAGTGTCGGCGTCAGTATTGGCGTGGCGATGATTAATAGCGTCAGCGGTAACGCTGTTGATATTTTAAAAGAAGCCGATGCTGCCTGCTATGTGGCCAAAGAAAAGGGCCGCAATCGGGTGCATGCGTTCAGTTCTAATGATGAAGAATTGGCTTCCCGGCAGGGCGAAATGCAATGGGTGGAAAAAATACAGCGGGGATTGGAGGATAATCGTTTTCGTCTATACGGACAGTTAATTACCCCAATAAACGGCAATGATGAAGGGATACATTTTGAAACCCTGATAAGGTATCGGAACGAACAGGGAACAACCATTCCGCCCGGCGCTTTTTTGCCTGCCGCAGAGCGCTATAACATGGCGGCAGCTATAGATCGGTGGGTGATAGAAAATATGTTTTCCTGGTTGTTCAATAAACCCGGGTTTTTAGCCAGGCTGTCATTATGTTCGATTAATTTATCCGGATTATCTTTGTCTGATGAAAGCATGTTGACATTTATTGACCAAAAATTTGAGCAATGGCAAATTCCCACAGAGAAAATTTGTTTTGAAATCACGGAAACTGCAGCGATTAGTAACTTAACCTATGCAAAACTGTTTATAGATACTTTACGGGATAAAGGTTGCTCTTTTTCGCTGGATGATTTTGGTAGTGGTTTGTCTTCATTTGCCTATCTGAAAAATCTACCTGTTGATTTTTTGAAAATTGATGGTTTGTTTGTTAAAGATATTCTGCACGATAAAGTTGACAGGGCAATGGTGGAATCCATTAATTCTGTGGGGCATGTGATGGGTAAAAAAACCATTGCAGAATTTGTTGAAAATGAGGAAATTTTAGCCCAGCTCGATTTGCTGGGAGTTGATTATGCTCAGGGTTATGGTATTGCCAAACCTGTTCCATTGGATGAATTGCCATGAGCGTTTTTAGACTGTTTATGAAAACCAGACCTATACACTGGGTGGCTTGTTTGCTGAGTATGAGTGTTAGTAGCTATGCACAGGAAGATAGTGAGGATTTTTTTGCCATGTCACCAACGGAATTGGCTGAAATTTCTGTCACCATTGCAACCGGGACGGCTAAACCTGTGTTTCGTTCGGCAGCAGTGACCACTGTGATTACCGCTGAACAGATTACTACGATGGGAGCAACTGATCTGCACGAGGTGCTGCAAACAGTACCCGGCCTGCATGCCTCCATTCAACCGGTGACCAATGATTATATTTATACCATGAGAGGGATTGCCAACAATACCGGCTCTGAGGTTTTGTTCATGTTGAATGGCACCCGTTATTCGACACCTTACAAAGGCAGTCCCATGACCGGAATGGAGTTGCCGGTTGAGGCCATTCAGCGTATTGAAGTGATCCGGGGGCCGGGTTCGGCTTTATATGGCGCCGATGCTTTTGCAGGGGTTATCAACATTATCACCAAAAAAGCCAAGGATATTGACGGTACTGTGGCGGGTGTCAGAGGCGGTTCCTGGGATACCCAGAGTATTTGGGGGCAACACAGTGATCGCTGGCTGGGATGGGATATCGCGGCCAGTTTACAATACAACCATAATGGTGTCGATAACGACCGTATTATTGCGGCGGATGCGCAAACAGCTCTGGATAGCGCCTTTGGTACACAGGCTTCGTTAGCGCCGGGTGCGATGCAAGTGCAGGGAGAACGATGGAATGCACATCTAAATCTGCAACGCCAATACTGGGACTTGAATTTTTGGGCGTTTAATGAAGTAAACCAGGGATTGCGAGCCGGCGCAGCTGGGACCCTGGATAACAAAGGAAAGTTAGATGGCGAAAATTATCTGGCAGATGCTCGCTTCTCAACGGAAGACAGTATGGAGGATTGGGAATTATCGGCGCATGTCGGTTTTTTGAGTACAGACATTAATACTGAAATATATAATTTTCCGGCCGGTGCGCTTTTACCTATCGGAGCAGATGGTAATTTAAACCTTACATCTTCAACCGGATTAGTCCTGTTCCCTGATGGCATGAGAACTAATATTGGAATCAGGACAAAGGTACCCAGAGTTCAATTAAGCAGCCTTTATAAAGGTTTTGAGAACCATTTGGTTCGTTTGATCGCTGGATATCGCTATGAACAAGTAAGTACATCAGAAAGCAGAAACTATGGAGCTGGAGTACTAGATGGAACGGCTTTAGCCCCTCCGCCGACAGTTAATATTGCAGGTAGCCTGGTGAATGTGACAGGAACCCCGCTGACATTTTTACCGGACAAGCATCGGGATATTTGGTCGCTGGTTTTACAGGATGAGTGGCAGATAGCAGCGGATTGGCAATTAACCGCCGGGGTGCGTTATGACGAATATTCGGACTTTGGCAGCACCTTTAATCCACGCGTTGCATTAATATGGGATGTAAACGAACAACTGACAAGCAAGCTGCTATATGGACAGGCGTTTCGCGCACCCAGTTTTCTGGAGCAGTTTCAGCGAAACAGTCAGTTGTTTGTCGGTAACCCGAATCTGAAACCGGAAGAGATCGAAACTATTGAGTTGGCTTTTGACTACCGGGCGATGCGTACTTTGCGCACAGCGGTGAATTTTTATTATTACGAAATAACTGATTTGATCAGCAATGAAGTGAGTTTTATCAATGCTTCTTTGCAAAATGTAAAAAACAGCAAAGGACAACAGGGATATGGAACGGAACTGGAATGGGACTGGCAGTTTTATGAAAACTGGAGTTTCCGTGGAAATTATGCCTGGCAGTATTCTCGTAATCAGTCTTTAAAAAGAAGAGTCAGCGGTATACCAGAGCATAAATTGTATTCAGCTATTGCCTGGAAATTTCTGCCTCAGTGGCAATTGCAAACACAGTTGAACTGGGTAGGGCGTCGAGTCTCTTTCATAGGCGATACCCGGGCGCCGCTGAAGGATTATGAAACGCTGGATATTACCTTGAACGGAAAAAAATTATTCGGTTTTGTTGATATAACCACATCGGTGCGCAACCTGTTTGACAGCAAAGGCAAAGAACCGGCTATTACAGCTTATCCTGAAAACATACCTATACCGGGACAAAGCTTTTATTTTGAACTTTCCACCCGCTTTTAGTTATTTGTACGGGGAAAACCTGGCTCCCTGTGATGGTGAGTTATTTTTAATCAGGCAGTTTTATAAACTTTCACAGGCTGATGAGCTATTTCATCAGTTACTCAATAATCTGACCTGGCAACAGGAACAATTATTTATCTACGGCAAGTGGATCAAGGTGCCGCGTTTAATGTGCTGGTATGGAGACAGTAACGCCCATTATCAATATTCAGGCGTGGATCATACACCGCGACCCTGGACTGACACTCTATTGAATATCAAACAGGATATCGAGGCGTGTTGTGGCTATCAATTTAACAGCGTGCTGGCTAATTTATACCGTAATGGTCAGGATTCCATGGGTTGCCATGCCGATGATGAAAAAGAATTGGGGGAAAATCCCCTGATAGCTTCCTTGAGTTTAGGAGAGCGGAGGTTATTGCGTTTCCGGCATCAGCATAGCAAACAAAAGCTGGAGATTGAACTGATGCATGGAGATTTGCTGTTGATGGCAAGCGAATTGCAGCACCACTGGAAACACGAGCTGCCGAAAACAAAAAAACTTAAACAGGCCCGGATTAATTTGACGTTTCGGAAAGTTTATTAGGGTTCTGATTTCGATACAGTATTCTCTCGTGCAGAACAAGGGAATGAGAGAAAGTCTCTGGATTTTTCGTTCAAGGACTAAATGCTTGTTGGAAAGTTTTTAGCTATATTTGAGTGATCAATCTTTCCTGACTTTATAAAAAAACTTATATTCCCGAAACTATCGCATAGCCAAACTTCTTTTGCTCCCTGTTCGAAATAGAGGGCTTTCTTCTCATTTATTTCCTGTTTTGCATTTGAAAAAGATAATACCTCAATACAAATTTCAGGGGCTATTGAACATTCAATTTCATTTTCTATTTTTCCAAGTAATTCATTTGATGCCCAGGCAACATCGGCTACTTTTGTTCCCTGTTTTGATTTAATGGCACATTCTGCTAAAGCCTCTCCTCCGGTTAAATTCTGATATAAATGGCCAATAATCTTTCCTTGTAGGATGGAATGGTTAACTTTGACGGGAGTCATTAATATCTTTCCCTGGTTATCAAGCTCTATTTTGAACGGAAGATTTTTTAAGTTTTGATTTTCACACGCTTCTTGCCATTGCATATGTGATTACCTTTTTATAAACACGAGATCATACTTTAAGGCAATTAGTAGTAGTCCTGCAACATGAATGATAAAGTTTCACTGTTAATATAACGCTTTTATTCAATAATAAGCCCATCATTCACATTGCAGGACTACACTCAACTATTTAATTGCCTTAAAACCAATATCAGTTCGGTAATAAACATTATTCCAACTGATTTTCTGTGTTAGTTCATAGGCTTTTGTTTGTGCTTCAGTAATGCTGTTGCCTAATGCACAGGCGCATAAAACCCTTCCGCCCGCAGTCACGATACCCGCATCTGTCTGTGCAGTGCCGGCATGAAAGACTTTTTTATTCTCACTATCGCGTTGCGGCAAACCGGAAATAACATCACCTTTATCATAGCTATTCGGATAGCCACCAGCAGCCAGCACCACGCCTAAAGCCGAACGCTCATCCCAGCAGGTAGTAGTTTTATCCAGTTGTTTATTCAGAGCTTTCTGGCATAAGTCGACCAGATCGCTTTGCAGACGCATCATGATGGGCTGGGTTTCAGGATCACCGAAACGGCAGTTATATTCCAGAACCTTGATTGAACCATCTTTAGTAATCATCAGGCCGGCATACAGAAAACCGGTATATTCATGGCCGTCCTCGCGCATACCCTGTAAAGTGGGATTAATAACTTTGTCCATAACCCGTTGATAAATTTCACCGGTGACAATGGGCGCCGGCGAGTATGCGCCCATGCCGCCGGTGTTGGGACCGACATCGCCATTATCACGCGCTTTGTGGTCTTGTGATGTGGCCATCGGTAAAGCATGCAGGCCATCGGCTATGACGATAAAGCTGGCTTCTTCGCCGTCAAGAAATTCTTCGATGACTACTCTATGACCGGCTTCACCGAAACTATTACCGGACAACATGTCTTTTACCGCGTCGATTGCTTCCAGTTCAGATTGAGCAATGATAACGCCTTTACCGGCAGCCAGTCCGTCAGCTTTAACGACAATAGGCGCGCCTTTTTCCTGGATATAAGCAATCGCTTGATCTGGATCAGTAAAAGTCCTGTATTCCGCTGTCGGAATGTTGTAGCGAGCCATAAAATCTTTACAAAAAGCCTTTGAGCCTTCCAGTTGTGCGGCGGCTGCACTAGGGCCGAAACAGGCCAGGCCGGCTGCAGTAAAACTGTCAACAATACCGGCTACCAGAGGCGCTTCCGGGCCGATGATAGTCAAGCCGATTTGTTGTTGCTGAGCAAAAGACAGCAATGCCGGGATGTCATCGGCATTGATAGCAACATTTTCTATCCCGTCTTCAAGATTCGTTCCGGCATTGCCGGGGGCAACAAAAACGACGTCGGCTTGTTGGGATTGTTTGGCTTTCCAGGCAAGCGCGTGTTCCCGGCCGCCACTGCCAACGATTAAAATTTTCATGATTTTTTAGTGATAAAGTAAGGTAACTGGCAATAATTTTTAAAATTACTCCATGTGTGTGGTGCTGCCATTAAGTTAAGGGTTAAACGTTTATTAAATAATGTGTTACTTGTAGCTTGGGTTAGCTTATCAAGCGGAGCACAGATAACGTAACCCAACTTTTTTAGTGTCAAACCGAATTTTGTTGGGTTACGTTTTTACTGCTTCGCAATAAAAATCTAACCCAACCATACATAATGGCAGTAAAACACAGCGAGGGAACGAAGTAACATTAATGTCTAAAATGACGCATGCCGGTAAACACCATGGCAATATCATTTTCATTCGCTGCGGCGATGACTTCCTCATCACGAATCGACCCCCCGGGCTGAATAACAGCGGTAATACCCGCTTTTGCAGCCGCATCAATACCATCTCTGAAGGGGAAGAAAGCATCTGAGGCCATAACCGATCCGGGAACTTCCAGACCTTCGTCTGCCGCTTTAATGCCGGCAATTTTGGCTGAATAGACCCGGCTCATTTGTCCAGCACCGATGCCAATAGTGCGGCCATCTTTGCAGTAAACAATGGCATTGGATTTAACAAATTTGCCGATTTTCCAGGCAAATAATAGGTCTCTCATTTCCTGTTCGTTGGGCGCACGGTTGCTGACGATTTTGACTTCGGCGGCAGTGATGCTGCCATAATCTTTGTCCTGTACTAGTAATCCACCGGAGACACGTTTGAAATCCAAAGCTGGAGAATGTGCGCTGTTCCAGATACCGCATTGCATGACGCGAACATTTTGTTTGGCTGCTAACACGGTTTGTGCAGCCGGACTGACAGTTGGCGCTATAATGACTTCTACAAACTGGCGATTGATAATTTCAGCCGCAGTTTTCTCATCCAGTTCCTGATTAAAAGCAATGATACCGCCAAAGGCGGAAGTAGGGTCGGTCGCATAAGCAAAGTCGTAAGCCGTTAAAATATTTTCGGCAATGGCGACGCCGCACGGATTGGCGTGTTTAACAATGACGCAAGCAGGTTGTTCTGCAAACGATTTAACGCACTCAAGTGCGGCATCGGCATCAGCGATATTGTTATAGGATAATGCTTTACCTTGTAATTGCGTCGCTGCGGAGATAGTGCCGGCATCAGGATTTTTTTCGCGGTAAAAAGCGGCTTTCTGATGTGGGTTTTCACCATAACGCATGGTTTGGATATGGTGAAACTGCAGGTTTAATGTGTCAGGAAATGGGGTCTGATTGATTTTTGCCAGATAAACTGAAATTGCAGTATCGTAACGGGCGGTGTGTTCAAAACTTTTTAACGCCAGGTTAAAGCGGGTTTGTTGGCTCAGGCACACATCATTGCCGGACAGTTCGGAAAGGGTTGATTGATAATCGTCAGGGTCAACAATAACAGCAACATCGGTATGATTTTTGGCCGCTGCGCGGATCATGGTAGGGCCGCCAATGTCGATGTTTTCTATCGCTGTTTGCAGATCGCAATCGGGATTGGCAACAGCCTGTTCAAATGGATATAAATTAACCACCACCATGTCGATAGGGTTGATGTCATTGGCTTTCATAACCGCGTCATCGGTGCCGCGGCGCCCCAGAATACCGCCATGTACTTTTGGGTGCAGGGTTTTGACCCTGCCGTCCATCATTTCCGGAAAACCTGTGTAATCAGATACTTCTGTGACAGTAATATTATTTTCAGTCAGTAATTTTGCAGTACCACCGGTGGATAATAGTTCAATTCCCAGCTGCTCTAGTTCTCGGCAAAACTCCAGAATACCGGACTTGTCGGAAACGCTGACCAGGGCGCGGGTGACTTTTTTATTCATGTAAACCTCAAAGCGAGTCGTAAAAGAAATTAACTGATATTGTATAGATCCAGTTTTTTGCGTAGCGTGCTGCGGCTTAAACCGAGAATTTTAGCGGTTTTTGTCTGATTGTAATTGGCGTGTTTTAAGGCGATTTCCAGGAGTGGTTTTTCAACTTCGGCCAGAACCAATGCGTAGAGGCCGGAAGAGTCATGTCCATTCAATTGTGAAAAATAGTTTTCAACCGAATGACGAACATGGGTAGATAAAGGATGCTCTGTGTCTTTGAGAGGTTTTAAAATAAAACTGGTTTTTTCAATATTAGGTGCTTCCATTATGCCGCACTTTGTGTAATGAAGTTGAATGTCAAATTGACCAACGATAATTGTTGTGCCGGATGCTGGGCCTGATTAATCAATTTTTTTCGGGCCTCAGGAATGGCGCCCAGATTATCAAAATACCAACCGATGTGTTTGCGTGCTATTTTAACACCACGGGTATTACCATAAAAGCTGTATAAGTTTTCAAGATGATTATTAATTATTGATTGAATTTCGCTCAATGTAGGGTTGTTGGCGCTTACAGAGGCAGATAATCGTTCCGTGAGTTGTTTAAAAATCCATGGTTGGCCTTGTGCTGCACGGCCAATCATGATGGCGTCGGCGCCGGTATATTGCAAAACGTGTTTGGCTTTTTTCGCTGAATCGATGTCGCCATTGGCAATGATTGGGATTCCGGTGGCTTTTTTTACCTGTCTAATAGTGTCATATTCAGCAGAACCAGTGAATTTGCATGCGCGTGTGCGGCCATGTATTGTTAATGCCTGAATGCCGCAATTTTCCGCGATTTTAGCAATATTTAATGCATTTCGGTTGTCTTTATCCCAGCCGGTACGGATTTTTAAGGTGACCGGAGCGTCTACTGCCTTAACGACATGGGTGAGAATTTTTTCTACCAGACTTTCGTTTTTTAACAGCGCCGAACCTGCTGCCACGGAACACACTTTTTTAGCTGGGCAGCCCATGTTGATATCAATAATTTGAGCGCCGCGATCCACATTTATTTGTGCTGCAGCCGCCATTTGTTCAGGGTCTGTGCCAAGAATTTGTACTGAACGCAATCCGCTATCCCGCTTATAATCAGTTTTTTGCAGGGTTCTTTTATGGTTTTGCAGGTGTGGGTTGGAAGCAACCATTTCAGAGACAGTTAATCCAGCGCCATACTGTTGACATAGTTCTCTGAACGGGCGGTCAGTGATACCCGCCATGGGTGCAAGAATCAGATTGTTTTTTAATTGATATGGGCCTATTTGCATGGCTGTGGATTGATGCGAAAAAGGCGAGGCATTTTATCCTAAAAAGACGAAAGACGAAAGACGAAAGACGAAAGACGAAAGACGAAAGACGAAAGAC
>CAYYSO010000064.1:0-13345 GCA_964474415.1 uncultured Methylomarinum sp.
TTGAATCTTTGACCGGACGTGGTGTTATCGGCACAGTGAACGAACATTCAGTTGCATTGGGCAACCGGAAACTGATGCAGGAACAAAACATTGATATTGAAGCACTAATCAAGCCTGCGGAAGAGTTGCGCGAACAAGGAGAAACCGTCATGTTCGTCAGTATCGACGGTAAAGCCGCAGGTCTGGTCGGGGTTGCTGACCCGATTAAAAAATCCACACCGGCCGCTCTGAGAGCCTTGCATGAAGAAGGTATTAAAGTTGTTATGCTGACAGGCGACAGTCGTACCACCGCTGAAGCCGTTGCCCGTAAACTCGGTATCGACCAGGTTCAGGCCGAAGTGTTGCCGGAGCAAAAAACCGAAGTGGTGAAAAATATTCAATCTCAGGGGGGCGTGGTGGCGATGGCCGGTGATGGTATTAATGATGCGCCAGCATTAGCGCAGGCGCATGTTGGCGTAGCCATGGGAACCGGCGCCGATGTAGCGATGGAAAGTGCCGGCGTCACTCTGGTGAAAGGAGATTTAATGGGTATTGTCAAAGCACGTCGGTTGAGCCGAGCCACCATGGGTAATATTCGCCAGAATTTGTTTTTTGCATTTTTTTACAATGCTCTGGGAGTCCCGATAGCCGCCGGGGTATTATTTCCTTTTTTTGGCGTGTTACTTTCTCCAATGCTGGCCGCTGCGGCAATGAGTTTCAGTTCGGTTTCGGTCATCACCAATGCGTTACGTTTACGTAACTTGTCTCTTTGATGGATAATGGGCTGATAACGATATGATCGTAACCGTAATATTAGCGACAGCATTGGTTATCGGAACTTTTGTATTTCATTACCGATTGCTGTTATGGCTTGCTGTGTATATGCCATATCCAAATTTTCCAGCAAATGTACGCGTATTCTTTATTGTAATGGCGCTATTTGTAGCGCATATTGTTGAAATCGGTATTTATGCCGGCGCTTATGCCTTATCAATAAATTTCCTTGAATTAGGTGATTTAAAAGGGATGACCACAGGAGATCCAATGGAATACATGTATTTTTCCAGTGTTATTTACACTTCTTTAGGTATTGGCGATATTCATCCTTCCGGCCATCTTCGGTTTCTGACTGGTATTGAAACACTTAGCGGGTTGTTGCTGATAGCCTGGTCTGCTTCTTTTGCATTTCTGGCTATGAGCCGCTTATGGCCTTGGAGTGAATGTTGTGACAGTGATGCTGAAAACGTGGAAAAGTAATGGTATAGCAATATTCACCACATTTCTGTCGACTTATATATTTACGACTATTTATAAAATAAGTGGCTGATATTTAATGTAAAAATAAACTGGATAGTTGCCTGTATTTCCGAATTTAATCCAAGGAGTTCATTGATGCTTGAAGAATTTATTCATCAGACCCGTATCGCTTATTTCTCAATGGAAATTGCCTTGCAAAACAATATCCCTACTTATAGCGGTGGTTTGGGGGTTTTGGCCGGTGATACCATTCGTTCAGCGGCAGACCTTGAGCTTCCAATGGTAGCCGTAACCCTGGTGAGTCGAGCCGGCTATTTTCGCCAGGAATTGGATAGTGATGGTGCCCAAATTGAACATCCGGCACACTGGCAACCCGATAGCACTACTGTTCCTTTGCGGGCTAAAATAGTGGTTGATATTGAAGGCCGGTCTGTTTGGGTCGGGGGGTGGTTGTATATTCTGGAAGGACACATGAACGGTCGACGACCAGTTATTCTGCTGGATACAGATGTGGATGAAAATCATGACAATGATCGTCAGATTACCCATTATCTTTATGGCGGTGATGAAGCTTATCGTTTAAAACAAGAAATCGTCTTAGGTATTGGTGGTATTCGTATGTTGCAGGCGCTAGGGTTTAAGGTACGTCAATACCATATGAATGAAGGCCATTCAACGTTGCTAGCCATTGAACTGTTGCGTCGTTATGCATATCCTAAAGAAGATCTACGCTCAGGCGAATCAGCCTATGACATTCCTCAAGTACGGGAATTATGCAATTTCACCACACATACTCCGGTTGAAGCAGGTCATGATAGATTTCCCTATAACTTAGTCTGGCGTGTTCTCAGTGAAAAAATCGACAGGGAAACAATCAAACGTCTGGCGGGTGAAGATTCGCTTAACATGACCCGACTGGCCCTTAATCTGAGTGAGTATGTTAATGGCGTTGCCAAACGCCATGCAGAAGTTTCACGGAAAATGTATCCGGGCTACAGAGTTCATGCAATAACCAATGGCGTACACCCTTTCACCTGGACCGCCGCCAGTTTTATTGAACTTTATAACAGGTTTCTACCCGGCTGGTGTCATGAACCTGAAATGTTGGTACGCGTTGATTGTTGTATCAGTAATGAGGATGTCTGGGAGGCTCATTGCCGAGCGAAATCCGAGCTGATAACAAAAGTGAAAGCGCTATGCAATATCAATCTGGATTCAAAAATACCCATTTTTGGATTTGCCCGCCGAATGACGGCATACAAGCGCCCTGATCTGTTATTTTCTAATTTAGAGCACCTTAAAAATATTTCCCGGCAATATCCTTTCCAAATTGTGCTGGCTGGAAAGGCGCACCCGCAAGATCAGGACGGGAAACGCCTGATAAAAACGCTACATCAATATATACAACAGTTAGCTGACGATATTCCGATAGCTTTTATTCCTGACTATGATATGGAAATTGCACAAACCATGGTTGCAGGCGTAGACATCTGGTTAAACACTCCGTTGAGACCTATGGAGGCCTCCGGAACCAGTGGTATGAAAGCGGCTTTTAATGGTGTTCCCAATCTTAGTGTTCTGGATGGATGGTGGGTTGAAGGCTGTATCGAAGGGATTACCGGCTGGGCTATCGGAGATGATAGCGAATCTTCAAATGGCGATGATGCCAAGTCTTTATATGACAAGCTTGAACAGACAATACTGCCATTGTATTACGACGACCGAAGCCGCTGGATTGCGGTAATGAAAGGCGCAATCAGCAAAAATGCTTCTTTTTTCAACAGTCACCGTATGATGCGGCGTTATGCTACTGAAGCTTATATTCGTTAGGAGATTATATGATGGTTCAAGACCCGGTTTGTCAAATGAAATTTTCGCCACGCGAAGCAAAAGCAAGCCTCGAATATGAAGGTAAATTGTATTATTTCTGTTCCACTTCCTGTCGGGATACTTTTATCAGCCACCCGGATTTGTATCTCAATAAAGTTAAGTCAATGTATTTAACTGTCGGCGTCATGGGTTCGGCCGGAAACGAAGCGCCAGACAATATTTTAGAAAAATCCAGAACTCTGGGGAAAAGTATTGCTCAACGAAGTTTTGTTTTAATAACAGGTGCATGTCCCGGATTACCCTATGAATGCGCCTACGGAACAAAGCAGGCGGGGGGTACTTCTATTGGTATATCCCCTGCTCTCAGCCTGGATGAACATATTCATAAATACAGGTCTCCAGCCGATGTTTTTGATGTCATTATCTATACAGGAAGCGGATTGATGGGACGAGAAGTCACTAATATCCGTTCAAGCGATATGGTAATAATTCTTGGAGGACGTTCCGGTACATTAGGGGAATTCGCTATTGCTTACGATGAAGGCAAATTGATCGGAATACTGCAAGGCAGTGGGGGCATAACTGATCAGATTCCTGATATTGTCGCCAGTTTTCAGAAAGACAGCGGCGCCCGTTTAGTGTATTCAGATGATCCAGTAGAACTGATTAACGAAATGGCAAAGTTATACACTGAACATCATTATCAACGTCCATCCTGTTTTTGTGGCGCCATGTCGGCGGGATAAACAAAACAGACGCTAATAATGAGCTTTATAGCCATTTATTTGCAGACTGCTCCATGATTTAATAACGGTCTGTGTGAAATTATAGATGTCAAACATTGGTCATTAAAGTTCATATTTATTAGTTTGCTATATCAACTGGAGAAAGTATGCTGTTATCTTCAAGAACCCGGGTAATTACCATACATATATTAATAGGTGCATTCATCAGCGTTGTTTTATTGCATCCAATTACCAAAATTGTTTATTGGATTGAGTTTTATGATGATCTGCATCTGAAAAATTATGGAAATATCTGGGCTTTTCTTATTGACCGTTTCAGTTCCTCATTTTCTCAGGAAATGATTACCATGAGTCTGGTTTTTTCATTAATTGGCGGGGGTATTGGCTTCGTTTTTGCCATTTATCATCTTTCTCTGGTGAAATCACAACAGCGAATACATTTACTGGAAAAAGAATTGGCTGAAGATTTACCTTCCTTGATAAAAAGTAATGAAAATGAGCGTCTTGAATTCAAGTCTTCAATTCGCTGGGATTACAGACTGCAAAGAACCAATAAATCGCTGGAATCTATTATCGCTAAAAGTATTGCCGGGTTTACCAATCACAAAGGAGGAAACTTGCTTATCGGAATTGATGATGATGGCCGGGTACTGGGGTTGGAAAACGATTATCAGACCTTGAAACACAAAAACAGGGATGGTTTTGAACGTTGTATCATGGACACCATAAAAAACTGGTTAGGCGGGGAAGTTTGCTCTCTGGCTCATTGTGTATTTTATGAACTCGAAGGCAACGATATTTGCCGCATTATAATAGAACCCTCAGCAATCCCCGTCTATTGTAATACTGATAAGGTGGCCCGGTATTATTTAAGAACCGGCAATGGCACGCGAGAGCTTGATGCGCGTGAATCTTTTGCACACATTTCCAAGGAACGGGCAATCTGAAAAGCAAATACACATCAGGGAACTTACATGAGAGTATCTGAAAAACCAATATCCAGTTATCCATGGTATATCCGCCCTTTTTTTTGGCATCAAAAAAGAAAGTATGGACAAATCCTTAAACCTGCTTTGCTTTGGGCCAGAGTTCCCCGGTTATTTACTGCTGTGGCAATACTCTATGGTGTTCTGGATAGAAAATCCAGTCCGATAGACCCGGTTCTCAGATCATTGATTACAGTCAGAGTGTCGCAAATAAACTGGTGTCGTTTTTGTGTTGATATAAACTCCGCCATTTTAGCAAAAAGAACAAGTTCATTGGAAAAAGTGGAAGCTCTTGAGCAATGGCAACAAAGTGAGTTGTTCACTCATAAGGAAAAACTTGTTCTGGAATATGCTGAAGCGATTACTTATAGCGACCGGCAGGTTGATGATTCATTAACTCAGCGCCTGTATGAATATTTCGACGAAAATGAAATAGTCGAAATCACTGGACTCATAGCATTTCAGAATTTATCCAGTAAATTTAACAGTGCTCTGGACCTGCCTGCGCAGGGTTTTTGTCATCTGTCGACAAGTACAGATCGAAATAAGGAATAATAAAAAAACATATGGCTGACATGTTAGCAGTCAGCGGCAATAAGTTGCCGTTTTTTTGACAGTTTTCATCATTACTCCAGGAATAATATGTAACTTACTGATTAATATTAATTTTTATAATATTGGTACAAAAAAAGCTAGTACATAAGAAACCCTAATTCAAGACACGAGGAAGATGTCATGAAAAAGAAAATAGCTAATTTGGCCGTAGTCAGTAATAAAACCTTTGAAGCATCTAAAGCCGCAAATTTACAACATTACGACATTAGCAGCGCACTGCAAACCACACTTGAATTTAAAAAATTAATTTCAATTTTCTGTGACAAAATCAATACCATAATCCCTCATAATGGTGTTGTTTACAGAAATGAAGAATTTGATCTGGCATATAAAAAAGGTATAGAAACCAAACATTCCTGCAGCTATTCCCTCACCATAGAAGATCAATCATTAGGCGAATTAAAATTGATGCGTCAACAACATTTTTCCGATGAAGAACTTCAACTACTGGAAACATTGTTGTGTTGTCTTATTTATCCTTTAAAAAACGCAACGTTATATAAACAAGCCATTAAAATGGCGCATACAGATCCACTGACTAATACCAAAAACCGGACTGCCTTTAATGATATGATTGACAGGGAATACAAATTGGCCAATCGAAATAACAATCACTTATCTTTGATCTTTATTGATATTGATTATTTTAAATCGATCAATGATACCTATGGCCATGAATGTGGAGATATAGCGCTTTCTTTTATAGCCAGCTGGATAAAGGAATCGGTTCGTGGCAGTGATATTGTTTTTCGTTACGGTGGTGAAGAATTTGTTGTTTTATTAAGCGAAACAGATCTGGATGAAGCGGCCATTATTGCTGAAAGAATTCGTGCCTCTATTGAAAATCATACGCTCGCTTATGATATGAAAACTTTGAATTTAACTGCCAGCCTGGGTGTTAGTTCATTAAAAGGCAATGATTCGATTGATACTTTTATTAATCGAGCCGATAACGCTATGTATCAAGTTAAGATGAATGGCCGGAATCAGGTGAGACTCTCCAGATAACTAAACAGAGATTCACTACCGGATATTAAGACTCATTTGTTAATTGGTAAATCATCTAAAACAAAAAAAGGCAGATTAGTCATTAATCTGCCTTATAAACTATCTTAAAAGAGGATTATGTCAAAGTGTCAGTTAGTAACTTAATGACATAGTACTATTATATATCCCTGAATCTACCCGTCCTTGATATATATCAAGTTTTACTTACTCTTCTTGGACATCCCGCTATATCCTGTAGTTCTTTCAATAAAACGGTGACCTTTTCCAGTTCAATTGTCGCATCCGATTTCACCATGGTTAACAGTTTTCTGTAACGGTTTATTGCTTCATCAAAGGTTTTAAACCAGTTTTCCAGCATATCAGAAATACTGCCCCCGTCTTGCTGTAATACCTTTAATGAGAGATCACAGGCTACTGCATTAAATTCTTCCCGGCTGGTTCTGCGTGCCAGTGATTGCCACATGCTCTTGTCCGGTAATTGGTTAATCTGCTCACGTAGCCACAATAAATCTAAAGATTCAGTCAGTTCAAAAAAGGCCCGGGCACAATCATTTAACGGCAGCTCAGTATGCTTGTTTAACCAGATCACATCCAGACAAAGATACATGATATCCATAGTAACAATATCCAGTGCCAGCCCGGCGGGAACACCTTGATTAATTAATTTGTCGACACCCTGATCTATACGTTTATTGGAATTATCTGAAATAATTGTAACCAGCGAGCTTTTAAGATGAGCGATCCCGTTCAAATATGAATTGACATCCTCTTCAGTTTGCAATGGGGTTTCGATACTTAAAAACCAGTACATGGCTCTTTCTATGAGTATACGCAATTCTCCATACAAGTTTTCAATCACATCTGCATTCAATTGCAACTGCACTTGTTCAATTTCCCGCCATAAATTTTCAATCACAAATATACAACAGACCCTTTTATAGACTGCGACTATGGCGCTGATTGAATGACCACTCTCGTCCAGAATCCGGAACGGGAAAACTATCCCCATGCGATTGACCAGGGAGTTGACCATACAATTAGCCACAATCTCCTGAGCCAAATAATGTTTCTGAATTTGTTGCGGATATTGTTGCTGTACTATTTCAGGAAAGTAATGTTTTAATTCCTGTTGCAGCAAGCTGTCATCCAGCTGAGATAACTCGGTTAACAACTGTTGCTTTAGCATCTGTTTACTGTACGCCAGCAAAACACTGACTTCGGGCCTATACAAGCCTTTTTCCTTAGTTACTCGTTCTAGCAATATGTTGTTGCCGGGTATGCCTTCCAGTTCTCTGTTTAGATGCCCTTTTTGTTCCAGAATTTCAATCAGCCATTGAATGCCCTGTAAATCCTCAACAGATGTGAGTTCAATCATGCTGATTGCACGGTTCTGCAGCGAGTTATTTGACAAAACCAATTCAGCAACTGCATTAGTCATTGCCGCCAGCAATTGATTCCGTTGTTTTTCGGTCAAGTCGCCCTGCGCCACCAGACTATCCAGCAAAATTTTGATATTGACTTCATGATCAGAACAATCAACGCCGGCAGAATTGTCAATTGAGTCGGTATTGATAATCCCGCCCTTTTCCGAAAACTCAATCCGCCCGGCCTGGGTAAAACCCAGGTTGCCGCCTTCTGCAACAATTGAGCAGCGTAAGTCCTCACCATTAACCCGCACTGAGTCATTGGCCTTGTCACCAACATCCAGGTTTTTTTCCCAATTTGCTTTAACATAGGTTCCGATACCGCCATTCCAGAGTAAATCTACTGGCGCACACAGCAGGCATTTGATCAAATCATTGGGAGTCACATGATCAATATTGATATTCAGACATTCTTTAATCTGTGGACTTAACGGAATAGATTTTAAATGCCTGGCAAATACACCACCGCCATGGGAAATCAAACCGGGTTCATAATCAGACCAGGATGCAGCGGGTAGCGCAAACAGGCGTTTACGCTCCTGAAAGCTTATTTCAGGATCAGGATCGGGGTCCAGAAAAATATTTTCATGGTCAAACGCGGCAATTAACTTGATTTGTTGAGACAACAACATACCGTTGCCAAAAACATCACCAGCCATACCGCCAATGCCCACCACTGTAAATGGGTTTTTCAGATAATTGAGACCCAGATGAATAAAATGGTGTTTGACCGATTCCCAGGCCCCTCGTGCTGTAATCCCCATCATTTTATGGTCATAGCCCACTGAACCACCGGAAGCGAAAGCATCTCCAAGCCAGAAACCATATTCGAGAGACAATGCATTGGCGTAATCGGAAAACTTTGCCGTGCCTTTATCCGCCGCTACAACCAGATAGGTGTCATCGCCATCATAACAATTGACATAATGAGGTTTAACAACCTGACCATTTTGTATATTGTCTGTTAAATCCAGTAATCCTCTGATTAAAATTTGATAACAACTCACAACTTCCTTGTATTTATCTTCTGTACCGGAAATTTTATTGATGTTTTTTACAATGAAACCGCCTTTGGCGCCAGTCGGAACAATGACTGCATTTTTGGTCATTTGTGCTTTCATCAATCCCAGAACCTCCGTTCTGAAATCTTCCCGACGGTCTGACCAACGCAAACCGCCCCTCGCTACCGGGCCACCTCGCAAATGGATAGCCTCAATTCTGGGAGAATAAACAAAAATCTCAAAATAAGGCACAGGTGAAGGCATTTCCAATACTGCCGATGAAGTAAACTTGATAGCAAAATATGGAATACCCTGATCATCTACCGGCTCTCTAAAATAATTCGTTCTTACTGCGGCCTGTATAAGATTAAGATAGCGTCTGAGAATTCTATCTTCATCCAGAGACTGTACCTGATCAATAGCCTGTTCTATTGCGGCAAAAATTTCATCATTGCTGTTATCAGAGGGTTCAAGCGACGGATCAAAACGTTGAGTGAAAAACTGCACCAGTAAGCGAACCACTTCAGGATTGTTATACAATGTGGTCTCGACATAGGACTGGCTGAAAGTAATATCAAGCTGTCGCAGATATAAATAAAAAGCCCGAAAAATATTGACCTGCTGCCAGGTAATACCCGCTTTTATAATTAACTGATTAAAACCATCATTTTCGATTTTTTTAAACCAGCAGCGTTCAAACGCATCCTGAAAACGCGGTGTTAAATTTTCCAGATTTAAGCTGCTGGTATCGATATCGAGAATCAGGCCGAAATCATGTATCCACAAAACTTCTGCACAATCCTTTTTTCTGATTTCATACGGCCGTTCATCACAAACTTTAACGCCCATATTCTCCAACATTGGTAAACTTCTTGACAAAGAAGCCTGCCCCCGACAGAACAATTTGAATCGTAAAGTTTTATGAGGCGTCGCCGTTAAGGGACTGTATAGTAGTGTTTCTGCCTGTGCTCCGGTTTTTAATAAATGCTCCAGACGTTCGATATCCAGCAATGCAGTTCTTGTGGAAACTTCCTCCCGGTAGGCTGCGGTAAAACTGTCCTGATAACTGTTAAACAACGCATTTGCCCTGGCTTCTCCGTGATAATTCACCAACTCCTGTTTTAAATCATCTTTCCAGTCAGCCAACGCTTCAATAATTTTCTGTTCGATACCTTTTACATCATAATCAATATGGCTGCCTGCATCGGTACGAATAATAAAATGTATCCGCGCCAAAATAGATTCTGAAAGTTGTACGCTAAAATCCACATGTTGAGCTTGGAAAATATCCAACAAAATCTGCTGGATTTTTTTTCGTGACGTCGTGTGATAACGTTCTCTGGGAACGAACACCAGCATAGAAACAAAATGTCCATAGAGATCATGCCGGGCAAAGACTCTGACACGTTGCCTTTCCTGTAGTTGCATAACCCCGGATACACATAAAAACAAATCTTCAGAATTTGTCTGAAAAACCTCATCGCGAGGTAATGATTGCAGAATAAACAATAAAGCTCTGGCTTGATGCGATCCTTTACGAAAAGCAAAGCGTTCTACAACACTATTGATTTTTTGCCTGACCATTGGAATGTTTTTTAACTCAGCTAAATACGCTGTTGAACTGTACAGCCCCAAAAAACGCTTTTCTCCTGTTAATTCGCCCAAGGTGTTGTATTGTTTGATGCCGATATAATCCAGAAACGCGGGTCTGTGTACGGTCGACTTTGAAGTGGCTTTAGTAATCAACAAAACCTGCTGATTATTGATTTTTGCAAAGGCATCGGCTGACATGGGTGTTACCCCATGTTCCGGCAGCTTTGCAAGAGTATCTCTTAATATTCCCAGACCAGAACCTGGAATCGGCTGAAATGCCATTAAGTCATTTTGTTTAATCAGCTTATATTCTCTGTATCCCAGAAAAACAAAATGCTCGTCATATAACCATTGCAGAAAGGCTAATACTTCGGTATGTGACTGCTCATCCAGTTGTGCAACTTCCTTCAAGGAAGAGATCACTTCCTGCATTCTGTGCAGACAAGGCTGCCAGTCCTGAGTTGTGCTGCGAACATCAATCAGCACACTTTGCAAACGCTGTTTTAAATAATCCAATTTCACGGGATCAGTTTGCCGGTCAATTTCAAGATGCAGTAAACATTCACTGCTGTAGTTAGCATCGTCAGTCTGAGCAAATCCCAGAAACTCCCCCTGCTCCCCCCTCAGCATGTTATATACAGGATGAATACTCAAATGATTAGTCAGGCCCTGCCGGTTAATCTCCATGCTGAGGGATTGCAGTAGAAACGGCATATCTTCGATAATAATTTCGACAATAGTATGTTTGGATTGCCAGCCGTGGACTTCCAGAGTCGGATTATAAACATTGACTTTCTGCTCCCCCGCTTTATACTGCAACGCCAAATTCCAGTGTGATAACACAGCTCCATACAAATCTTTAATTATCAGGTTTTCCAGATCATTCAAAGGAACTGAACCAAAATAATGCTGACTGAAGGTCTTTAACGTTGGAGCCAGATCGGGCGCTAACTTTTCTTCAATATAATGATATAAATCGTTGAGTATTTTCTCACTGACATTGTTTTCCATACTGTCTACCTGAATAATCTATTAATAAAAAGTGTTAATAAAATCAAACACTCATTTGACGCACTTAAAAATCACGAATTTACTATTTGAGGCTATCACATCGCAATGACCAAACAGCTGTTTCAGGCCCATATGATATTTTAAATGTCTATTGCCGATAACTCTTAATTCCCCGCCCTTTTTCAGCACTTGAAGGGATTGTTTAAACATTTTAAAAGCGATGTGATTAGCGACTGCGTGTTGTTGATGAAATGGCGGGTTACAGACAATACAGTCAGCCGAGTTTTCCTCAGCTCCAGTTAAACAATCACCGGTAAAATACTGCGCCTGTCGTCGTTTTCCAAAGACCTGTTCAAAATTCTCCTGAGCAGAGGCTATTGCCATAAACGATTCATCGAAAAAACGTATATTTGCTTGTTTATGTTTATGTGCAAACATAAGTCCGACTACTCCATTACCACAGCCCAAATCTATCATATCCTGATAGGCCGGATTGACTGGTAAATGCTGTAACAAAAAACGTGTCCCAATATCAAGACTGTTACGTGAAAACACATTGGCATGATTACAAATCGTAAAATCCGTATTTTCCAACTGATATTTAACAGGGTATGGGTTTTCGGGAACAATTCTTTGGGCTGTCACCGCCACCTGAATCAAGCGGGCTTTTTTCCTGGCCAGTGAAGTCGTTGTCGATCCCAGTAAGCGTTCCAGTAGCTTCCAGACCGATTCCGGTAATGATTTGACCATACCGGCCGCAATCACCTTGGTGTTAACCTTTAGCCAAGGTTGTAACTGGATTAGCTGGTATTCCAGCAATGCCAGAGTCTTGGGAATTTTAATCAATAAAAAGTCAATGGTTTTATCCGGTAATTGCAAACTATTCAGCGATGTAACCCTTTCCTGATCAATCCCGTTGATATCCAGATTAATGCGTGTCGCCTGCTGAGAAAGAAAAGAGTCCGTAATAGCCAATGGATGAAGTGAATTTAAAGCAACACTCAGGGCGCCAAAACTGTCATTTAAGATTAAAACAGTTGCGTTATGATCGATTACGCTGGTAGACAAATGATTTAATAAATATTCATCTGCTGCATCCCAGGCTCTCAAGGTATCATTTTTACGATACGGCAGACGCCTGATTTCATAAGTACCTTGCGGTACCTGCATTAAGGTTTCCATTCACACTCCGCTAACCAACACTGTATTTTAGCAAATCAGACCTTAAGAGACTCAATTACGGTAAAATATAATTCTTTTGCTATTACTAAAACACAAAATGCAGATTCAGTGGTACCCAGGCCATATGCATAAGGCCTGTAAAGAAATCAAAGAAGCATTACCGCAGATTGATTTAATTATTGAAGTGCTGGATGCCCGCATTCCATTTAGCAGCCAAAACCCCATGTTATCAATGTTACGGGGAGATAAACCTTGCATCAGAGTACTTAACAAGAATGATCTTGCTGACCCGGAAATGACTCAGCAATGGCAAAACTATCTTGAACAGGAGCAAGGCGTAAAAACCCTGGCAGTGACGACTCAACACCCTGATAAAACCAAACAAATTATCGATTTGTGCAGCAAGATGCTGCCGGAAAAAACAGCAGCCAATAAAATTATTCGCCCCATGATCATGGGGATTCCCAATGTGGGAAAATCTACCATCATTAACATTCTGGCTGGTCGAATAATCGCTAAAACGGGTAACGAACCGGCTGTCACCAAACGCCAGCAACGCATTAATTTGCCAAACAATATTGTACTTTCCGATACCCCGGGAATACTCTGGCCTAATGTTGAAAACAAAAACAGTGGTTATCGGCTGGCAACTACCGGCGCCATTAAAGATACCGCCATGCAATATGATGATGTGGCTTTTTTTGCTGTCGAGT
>CAYYSO010000065.1:0-13340 GCA_964474415.1 uncultured Methylomarinum sp.
AATTTTAATGGCCGATACTGGCTCATTTCTGTTGGCCATTGACAAGTTCATTAGCTCATAAGAATAACCATGAAGTGTATAAACTTATTGAACAAATTGGTTGTGCTTGCGTTACCACTAATTATGACAACCTGATAGGTAATCATACCTCAGATTTTGAAAACTATTCTTCTGATATTGAGATGAATGTTTTACCCAGTAAAAGATTACGGTTTCATAAAAAAACTGATCTACTTGAAGCAAATTTAAGAACCCCTGGAAATATCATTCACCTGCATGGTTGTATAAATGACCCTGAAAATATGATCATCACTACCGGTGATTATCTTACGCATTATGATAATGAATTTGTGAAACTTTTTTTAACTAATCTGTTTAAGAAATACACTATTGTATTTCTAGGGTATGGGCTTGAAGAAATTGATATACTTGAATATATCCTGAAAAAAGGACAAACGAAAGATGAAACTACAAGGAAACGTTTTTACTTAGAAGGTTTTTTTGGTTATCAGGAAGAGCTCTGCAAAAATCTTATTGACTATTACAGGGACTATTTTGGTGTACATCTTTTAGGATTTAAACGAGACAAAAATGACTTTAATCAACTAACAGAGATATTGAAAAAATGGAGCTCTGAACTTAAGGTGAGTTCTCCCGCCTTAGTTGAGGATCTTTCTGTTATTGATAAGGTGCTTAACAATGGATAATCTATCAGTAAACGAACAGGATGTATTAAAGCGTATTATCGATAAACCAGAATTGCAATCACACTTCTTTAACAAAGCCAGTGATGTAAAATGGCTGAATCCGCTTATAGAACAAGAGTTACTAAGCCCAGAATCTGTCCCCAAACCCGAGCAGACTGAAGAGAAAGGCTATTTTAGAATAAGGCAATGGAGCCCGGCAAACTATCTTGTCAATATCAAAGAACAACTATTCAAGCCTGAACACAATCAACATGCCGAAACGGTTTGGGGAATCATTAAAAGTGTTACCCGATATGCTCGAAGAAACAGTTTCAGCAATTATCACGTCTGGTGGCAATTCGCAAAAATAATACAGTTTATTCCATCCGATATTATCAACACAGATGAGTGGAATGAAGTTATTAGTTACTGGCTTTCCGACATGTTTAGCGGAGATATGATTCTTAGTGAGCTCGGAAATAAGCTTTTGCCTGCATTGTTAAAAAGAGATGATGAGCATTCCAAAGAATTGGCAATGGAAGTTATTAAGAATATTTATACAATAGAAACAACCAAAAAAGCTGGTTATGATGGAAAAAAGAAAAAGGAAGTCGTTTTTAGAGTAAAGGATAGGCAGAACTACTACATAAAAGATATAACAAAAAATCATGCAGAAACTATAGGCAAAGAATTAAATATAAAGGCTTGTGACTTTTTCTTAAAGCAACTTACAGATGCTGTGATTATTTCTAATAATGATGCATGGTGCAGTGTCTGGCAACCGGCCATAGAAGATCATAAACAAAATGAGTTTCATGATAACTGCGAGAATATTCTGGTAAGTTGTCTTCGAGATTCACTTTTGGGTGGCATGGATAATCAAGTGTCAGATGAGGCAATAGAGTTTGTTAGAGATTGTTTAAAAAGTGAACTGTGTATTGTGCAACGTATCGGTATTTATATTGCTACTGAAAAGCATAATCAGTTGAGTGGTTTAACCGATAGCATCATAAATATTGGCCTGTCCAATCATAACTATAGGCATGAATATTGGCATTTTCTGAATAAGAATTTTAGCGACTTTAACGCCACGCAAAAAGAAAATGTCATGAATGCAATTGAGAATATGAAAATTGAAGGTGAGTATTCTAATGACAAAAAATATTGTGCCTACAAAAAAGCGAAATGGTATTCAGCAATAAAAGATTTTGATGAGAAAGCATCTAAAAAATATCAGGAATGTCTTGATGCTGGTATTGAAGAACCTGAACACCCTGATTTTGGGAGTTACTCGTATGGAGTAAGGTCAATAACACATACATCACCTTATTCTATTGATGAATTAGTTGAGATGGATGTTAATCAATTGATAGCAACCATCAATAATTATAACGGGCCAACAGAATCATTTATGGGAGATGAGCCGGATCTTCAAGGTTTGTGTGAGGCATTACAAGGAGCAGTGAAAGCCGATCCAGAGAAATATATCCCCACATTCGATGATTGGCTTGACTTGTCCCCATATTTTATTGACAGGTTACTGTCTGCCTATGCGTCTTTATGGAAAGAAAAAGTCGCTGGCTTACCCTGGGATAGTTTCTGGAATAAGATTCTTGTTTTTTGCGAGAAACTTGTGAGTCAAGATAGCTTGTGGACTTTTTCTTCTGACGAGGATAGTGAGCGAGGATTTGTCAAAAGAAATTATGTTCCCGGTACAATTGCTGAATTAATAGAGTTAGGTGTAAAAAATGATGATCATGCTTTTGATGCTAAGTATTTGACGTTAGCACGAAAGATCATAGTAACCATGTTAGGCAAAGTCGATGGCGGTAATTATGAGAAATCATCTTTAGACGCCCTGACAACGGCAATCAATTCCCATCGAGGAAAATGTTTAGAAGCCTTAATCAATCTTGCTCTTCGTGAATGCCGGTTATCTGATCAGAAAAAACAGAATCACGCTGAAATATGGGAAGAAAATTATCAAGAACAAATTGAAAAGGAATTTAATCTTGTCAAGACAGGAAAGGCCTATGATTTTGCTCCTTTGGCAACCAGCTATTTATTAAATTTCTTGTATCTATCAAAAAAGTGGACTTTGGATAACCTAAACTGTTTTTTTGCTTCCCCTGAAGAAAATAAAATAGCATGGCTTGCTGCGATGCAGGGATATTCATATATACATAGACTCAACCTGGATATCTACAAATATTTGAAAAGTTCTGGTTACTTACTGCAAGCACTTGATACACCTGAATTAAAAGAGACTGTGAAAAAACGGGTTATTCAGCAAGCGACGATTGTTTTTCTGTGGGACGAAGAATCGTTGCAAGATATTGATTCTCTTTTAAAGCAAATATTTGAACGCCAATATACAGATGAATTACACCAGGTTTTCTGGTTCCTATGGACATTGAGATCAGAAAATGAGAATGAGAACATAAAGCTGCGTCCGAAAGTTTATGAGCTGTGGAAACAAGCCATACAAATCCTTGACTTAACCAATCAAGAACATCAAAAGCTGGCATCTGAATTATGCAATTTGAGTGTTTTTATTGATGAATTAAACAATGAAGTAATGGATTTGATTTTACCTGTTTGTAAGTATGCTGAAATGTCATGGAATTCAACTCAGATAATAGAAAGTCTTTCTAAACTGGTTGATAAATATCCGAATGAAACATTTCAAGTTTTTATAAAAATGTTAGAAGACTCTACACCCTCTTATCCCAAAGAAAAAATCGCAGAGGTAATCAAGGGTATAAAAGAAAATGGAATAGAAAGTGATTCAAAAATAAATTCGATTTTTGATACGTATATTAAAAGCGGAGCCTCAAGTCTGGTAGTTGAATTAAAAGAAATGATTAGTGAAGGAATCCAATGAGCTTCAATGAAATGAACACCATCGAGAACGCTCTGCGCGATCACCTTGTTGGCAAGCCCGTAACCGCTCAGACTGGCATGGTGGCGGATGAGACGGCGGAATATATTGCTGGCAACAGAGATCTGAAATGGCAATATGTCCATGGTGAAAATCTGGTGCTTTATGGCAAGCAGCCGCAAGATGTCTTTGTTGATACCTGGCTTAAAGATGCGCTGTGCCGATTGAACAAACCGCTGGCTGCCAATCCGGATCTGGCGGATGAAGTGATTCACCGTCTACGTGGTGTACTGTTGGAAGCGGGTTACAGCGGCCTTATCCGGGCCAATGAGATTTTTCAGGATTGGCTGCTGGGCCGGATATCCATGCCGCTTGGCAAGGATGGTGAACACATCACCATTCACCTGCTTGATTTCGATACTCCGCAGAACAATCACTTTGTGGTCAGTCAGCAGGTTCAGTTTACCGGTACAAGAGACTGCTACTTTGACCTGGTGCTCTATATCAACGGACTGCCGCTAGTGGTCGGTGAGGTCAAAACCCCGGTGCGCGATGCCATCAGTTGGCAGGATGGCGCGGCGGATTTTATGGGCGGACAAAAACATTACTGGGAAAACCAGAAAGCTTTTTTTGTACCGAACCTGCTCTGCTTTGCCTCGGAAGGAAAGACTTTCTATTACGGCGCAATCGGTGCCCGTTTCAAGAACTGGGCTCCGTGGCACAGTACCGAGGATCGGGAAGAGATACCGCAGGATATGCGCACCGTACTAAAGAGCGCGGAACGTCTGCTGCACCCGAAGACCCTGCTGGAAATCCTGCAATCCTTTGTGGTGTTCTCAACGGTCAAGCAGGGAGAAGGCAAGCCGAGCTTCAAAATCAAGATTCTGCCTCGCTATCCGCAGTATGAAGCGGCCAAGGCCATTGTGGAGCGTGTCAAGACGCAGGATGCCCGTCAGGGACTAATCTGGCATTTTCAAGGTTCCGGTAAATCACTGTTGATGCTGTTTGCGGCACAGATGCTCAAGACAGATCCTTCCTTAAAAAATCCAACGGTGGTGGTTGTGGTAGACCGGGTGGATCTGGACAGTCAGATTAACTCGGTGTTCAACAATGCCGCTGTCAAAAACGTCACGCCAGTAAAGTCATGCAAGGCGCTGGCTCAGGAGCTCAAACAAGACTCCCGACAGATCCTGATCACCACCGTTTTCAAATTCGATGAAGTGGAAATTGATGAACACAACAGCGATGGTCTGAATCCCCGGGACAATATCATTGTGCTGGTGGATGAGGCGCACCGCACGCAGGAAGGCAGTCTGGGTGAAAAGATGCGCTGGGCGCTGCCGAACGCCTTTTTCTTCGGGTTGACTGGTACGCCGATTTCAGGTCTTGAACGAAACACCTTTAAGCTGTTCGGCGCTCCCAATGATCCGGGCAGGTATCTCAATCGCTATTCCTACAAACAGTCTATTCGTGATGAGGCGACACTGCCCGTCAAATTTGAACCACGACTGGTTGAATTGCGTATTGACCAGGAGACGATTGACAGGGAGTTTGAGGAGCTTGCTAAGCAACATAATTTAAGTGAAGACGAGAAAACCTTTATTTCTCAGAAAGCCGGGAAGCTGGCTCATCTCTTAAAAGCGCCTAAACGAATTACGGCCATTGCAGATGATATTGCTGAGCATTTCAAGACCCATGTGGAACCAAAACAATTCAAAGGCATGGTCGTGGTGTATGACCGGGATGCTGTCGTGCAGATGTATTACCTCCTCTGCGAGCGCCTTGGTAAAGATGCGGTTGAAGTAGTCATGAATATTTCGCAAGGGACGATTGAAGAAGAAGCCGATGAAAACGGGAAACCTAAAAAAATAGCGCCGGATTGGCTCAAATGGCAAAAGCTCGATCTCCCGGTTGAAAAAGAAGATTTCAAACGCTGGCAGGGAATTGACGCCAGCCCTGAGGTTCAAGAGCAACTCCTTGATCGTTATCGAGACGCTTCCGACCCACTGAAGGTGATTGTAGTAACAGCCAAGCTGCTGACCGGGTTTGATGCACCAATCTGCTACTGCATGTATCTGGACAAACCGCTTCGGGATCATACCCTGCTTCAGGCCATGTGCCGAACGAACCGTCTGTACAGTGAGACTAAAAAGCACGGTTTGATCATTGATTACCTCGGGGTGTTTGAAAATGTCGCCAAGGCACTGGATTATGATCCCAAGGAAATCGAAGGCGTGGTGGAAAGCGTTGAGGCATTCAAAAAGCTATTCCCTGAAGCCATTGGAAAATGCCTGGCGTATTTCCCGGGCGTTGACCGAACCGTTGAAGGTTATGAAGGCTTGATTGCCGCGCAGGATTGTCTGGTCGGCAATGAAAAGAAAGATGCCTTTGCGGCACAGTTCAATGTGTTGAAACGATTCTGGGAGGCGATTACGCCAGATTCCTATCTGAATGCCTTTCGTAAGGATTACCGCTGGCTTGCACAGGTTTATGAATCGATTAAGCCTGTCGGTGGATTAGGTTCTTTGCTTTGGGAATCCCTAGGCCCGGAAACCATCAAACTGATCCATGAACACACCGAGATTGATCGAATCAGAGATGATATTGACGAACTGGTCATGGACGCGGAATCGGTCTTTGAACTGACCGAAGAAGAGAAAAAGAAAAAGGCCAAGAAACTGAACCTGTCGCTTATGGCAAAGGTTCGCTCGAAGAATGATCCGCGCTTTGAAGAGCTGGGGCAGCGTCTTGAGCGTCTCAAGGATAAATATGAAGCCGGTGTTCTTAGCAGCCTCGATTGGCTGAAGGAACTCCTTGATGCCGCCCGCGATATGGTCCGCCTCGAAAACGAGACCCATGAAGAAGTTATTCCCGACGACAAGCAGGCCCTGACTGAGATATTCCTTGAGCTGAGGAACGGCACCACTCCGCAGATCATCGCCAATGTGGTTGAGGACATCGACAAGATCGTTCGAGCCACCCGATTTGACGGCTGGCAAAGCACGCACACCGGGCAAAAGGAAATCCAGAAGGTGCTCCGGCAAACGCTTTTTAAATACAAGCTCCATAAAGAGCAGGAACTATTCGAGAAGGCATATGGGTATATACGGGAACACTATTAAAGAGCTGGGAAATGATGATGCGTATGTTGCCCCAATGAATTTGAAGTAATTGTCATTTAAAAGGAGATTGGGCAAATGGTTTCATCTACAACAACAGAGTGGTTAACGCAAAGACCAAAGTGGCTGCAAGTCGCCGCCAATTGCCTGCTTGAATCCGGCGATCTGAATGATGCCGCTATTTCAGAACTGGCAGTGTTGTGTCAGCAGGAAGCCAATAATGAGTTTCCTGATATCGATTGTAACATCCCAGCAGGGGGTTTTGATGCGCATGATGCTGAAGAAATACGTTTATGTTCCATCAGCGAAGTTGCCGGGGTAAACAAGCTGGCTCCTCGGACGCCACTCTATTTTGGCAAGAGCAATATTACTGTTGTATACGGCCATAACGGCTCCGGCAAATCCGGCTATGTCAGGCTTCTGAAACATGTTTGCGGTGCCCGTGATTGTGTCCGTGGTCAACTGCATAAAAATGTATTTTCTGCAGAAGAAATAGCTCAGAAAGCAAAAGTCTCCTTTCTCAAGAGCAGCACTCCGGCGGAACATGAATGGGCAGGCTCGGGAGTGTGTGACGACCTTTGTTCCGTTGATATTTTTGATACTTCATCTGGCCGGGTGTTTATGGGGAGCGAAGACGAGGTCAGCTACGAACCTCCGGTCTTGTCCTTTTTCAGTAGATTGATCGATGTTTGTGAGAGAGTTGCTGGCAAGCTTGATGTCGAAGCCGGGATATTAAAATCAAAAATGCCGAGCATACCAAATTCTCTCCTCGGCTCCACTGGAGCTGCTTGGGTTGAAAAACTCAGCGCCAAAACAACAACTGAAGACGTGGAATCCAATTGTTCTTTCTCGCCGGAAAATGAAATAGAACTACAGGATCTTCAGAAAAGAATTTCTGAAACATCTCCCGCTGACAAAGCCAAACAATTCAGGACTAAAAAAAGTCATGCTGATGACCTTATTAGTGATTTCCAGACTTGCCTCAATCAACTGTCTGATGAGAATTGCAAAAGAATTATCGCAGCAAAAAAGAAATCCATTCTGAAAAAGTCTGCCGCTGAAGCAGCGGCAGAAGATGTATTCAGTGGCGCAAAGCTCGAAGGCGTTGGATCTGATGTCTGGAAAGAACTATGGAGTGCTGCACGAAAATATTCTGAAGAAGTGGCATATAGCGGACAGGAGTTTCCCCATGTTCAGGATGATTCTGTCTGTGTACTGTGCCATCAGCCTTTATCTGAGGAAGCCAAGCAACGGTTCACCACTTTTGAATCGTATATAAAAGGAGAAACACAAAAACAGGCTACAGACGCAGCCAGAGATGTAAAGCAAGCAATTGATGCTTTGCCGGATATTCCCAGCGCCGAGGCACTAAAAACAAAAATCGACGCTGCTGGTATTGAGAATCAGGAAATTATCAAGGCGCTGAATGATGCCCTCACTACTCTTCAAGATAGAAAAGCAAAAGTACCGTCACTTGATTCAGAAGATGCCTTGGGCTCCGCCAACCAATCCCCTGAATGGATTGAGGAGATTCGCAAGATTTCACAAGGCTATGAGGACAGTGCCAAGAAATATGAGGAAGATGCAGAAAATGATAATCGAGCTGAACTACAGGCCAAATTAAAGAACCTTCAGGCAAAGAAGTGGCTCGCTGAACAGAAAACAGCAATTCAGGAAGATGTTAATCGCCTGCAGGCTCTCGATCGACTTCAGGAAGCCAAAAAGAAAACCAACTCCAGAGCACTATCCACGAAAAAGGGAGAGTTGGCAGAGGCGCTTATCACAGATGCTTTTGTTCAACGTTTTAACGATGAGCTCAAAGCCTTAGGGGCATCTCGGCTGAAGGTTAAACTCATCAAGTCCAAGGTTTCTAAAGGCAA
Organism: uncultured Methylomarinum sp.; assembly: GCA_964474415.1. Classification (GTDB taxonomy): domain Bacteria; phylum Pseudomonadota; class Gammaproteobacteria; order Methylococcales; family Methylomonadaceae; genus Methylomarinum. The sequence goes on from CAYYSO010000065.1 coordinate 8,567, forward strand.
AGTCCTTCATACCCTTCAGTTGGATGGAGCCGCCCACAATCTCAATGAAGTCCTAAGCGAAGGAGAGAACCGTATAGTATCAATTGCGGCATTTCTTGCTGATGTCATAGGAAGGACTTATCCGGTTGTGTTTGATGATCCGATTTCATCCCTTGATCAAAATTATGAAGAGGCAGTTGTTCAACGTCTCTGTTCTATCGCCTCCGAGAGACAAGTCATCATATTCACCCATCGACTCTCACTTTTGGCGATGGTTCAGGACTATGCCAAAAAGGTGAGCATAAAGCCTGAAATAATATGTATCCGAGAAGAACCATGGGGAACTGGTGAACCGGGATATACTCCACTCCAAGCTCAAAAGCCATTACAAGCACTTAATACGCTAATCAATAGCGAGCTTCCAAAAGCGAAGAAACTATTTAATGAAAGTGGTTTTGATGCTTACAAAACTGAAGCGAAGTCTCTCTGTAGTGAATTCAGGATTCTTCTTGAGCGAATGGTGGAATACGAACTCATGTCGGATGTTGTCCAGCGGTACCGACGGGCAATAAATACGATGGGGAAAATTGGAAACCTGGCCAAAATCTCTGAAGCGGACTGCAAATACTTTGACGATTTGATGACAAAGTATTCGAGATATGAGCACTCCCAGCCACTTGAAGCACCCGTTCAACTTCCGGAACCAGATGAGCTTGAAACTGACTTTAACGAGTTAAAAAACTGGCAGGCGGAATTTAAAAAGAGGCCGTTGACACTAGCTCTGCAGGAGGCTCAATGAAAATCCTCCACACATCAGACTGGCATTTAGGCCGCTCCCTTTACGGTCGGAAACGCTATGAGGAGTTCTCATCGTTTCTGGATTGGCTGACTCAGACCATTGAAGGTGAAAAGGTCGATGCCCTGCTTGTTGCCGGTGATGTGTTTGATACCAGCACGCCCAGCAACCGGGCGCAGGAGCTCTATTATCGCTTCCTCTGCTGCGTTGCGGCATCCTGCTGCCGTCATGTTGTGGTTATTGCCGGAAACCACGATTCGCCATCATTTCTGAATGCCCCGAAGGAACTGCTCCGTGCGCTGAATGTGTATGTGGTCGGCTCCATGACCGACGCATTGGAGGACGAGGTCTTTGTTCTTCACAAGGATGATAAGCCGGAGGCTATTGTCTGCGCTGTGCCTTATTTACGCGATAAGGACATCCGCACGGTCGAGCCGGGAGAAACCATCGATGATAAAAATGCCAAGCTCGTTGAAGGACTGAAAAACCATTACGCGGATGTTTGCACTATTGCCGAGCAGAAACGAGCTGAATTCAAAAGTGCCGGGCAGGATGGCATTCCCATCGTTGCCATGGGACACCTGTTCACGGCAGGCGGTAAGACCGTTGACGGCGATGGTGTTCGGGAACTTTATGTGGGCTCGCTGGCGCATGTCGGTGAGGAAGTTTTCCCCTCGTCAATTGATTATCTCGCCCTCGGGCATCTACATGTTCCTCAGGCGGTCGGCAGCGCGGAACATATACGCTACTGTGGTTCGCCTATTCCGATGGGCTATGGTGAGGCGACTCAGGAAAAGAAGGTCGTGCTCGTTGAGTTCAATAGCACCACGCCAAATATTCAAGAACTCCCTGTGCCGTGTTTTCAGGAGCTGGTCCGCATTGTCGGGTCTCTGGATGATATCCACGCCAAGCTGGAGGAGCTCAAAAAAGAAGAAAGCTCCGCATGGCTTCAGATCGAATACACCGGCAGCGACATCATTAGCAACCTGCGTGAGATGCTTGATGAGGCGATGGCCGACTCAGCTATGGAAATCCGTCGGATAAAGAACCGGCGTGTCATGGACCGGGTGATCAGTACAGTCGCGGAAGATGAAACTCTCGATGATCTGGATGCCGGGGATGTTTTTACCCGCTGTCTGGATGCTTTTGGGGTGCCGGATGAAGACCGGGAGGAACTGACGGTCTCCTACAACGAAATAATCAAGTCTCTCCATGAAGAAGACGTCAACGCGGAATAGAGAGGCTACATGAAGATACTTGAACTCCGATTTAAGAACCTCAACTCCCTCTATGGCGAATGGGTCATAGACTTCACCGATCCCGAATATGTATTCAACGGAATCTTTGCACTGACCGGTCCAACCGGTGCGGGCAAATCGACGATTCTTGATGCCATCTGTCTGGCCCTGTATGGAGCTACACCCCGCCTTGGAAAAATCACCAAGAGCGGAAACGAGATAATGTCCCGCCAGACCGGTGAATGCTATGCCGAGGTACTGTTTGAATCCCAGGCTGGCCGATTTCGGTGTCACTGGGAACAGCGCCGTGCCCGCAAGAAAGCTGAAGGCAATCTACAGGATCAGGAGCATCAAATTGCGGATGCCGATACCGGCAAGCTCATCGAGACCAAAAAAAGTCTTGTCGTCGGTGTTATTGAAGAAAAAACCGGGATGGACTTTGACCGTTTCACCCGCTCCATCCTGTTGGCTCAGGGCGGTTTTGATACCTTCCTGAAGGCTGACATTGAGCAGAAGTCTAGAATACTTGAGCAGATTACCGGCACCGAGATTTATTCGGAAATTTCACGGCGTGTTCATGAGCGCCAACGTGATGAACGGGAAAAGCTGAACATCTTGAATGCCGAAACATCCGGCATTGTGATTCTGGAGCCGGAACAGGAAAAAGAAATTCAGCAGGACCTTGAGGCAAAGCAGAAACAAGAGACGGAACTTGCGGGAAAATCAACCGAAACAGGCAAGGCCATAACATGGCTTACTACCATTGACGGTTTGAAAAAGGAAATCCAAAACCTTACTAATGAAGCGGCAAAACTGCAAGGTGATGTTGAAATATTCAAGCCGGAACGTGGCAAACTTGAGCAGGCCATAAAAGCCGCTTCACTGGACGGGATATATGCAACACTCACGGCACTCCGTAAGCAACAGTCCGATGATCAAACTGCTTTGACAACTAAGGAAACCGCGCTTCCTGAACTGGAAACTTCCGCAAATACGCAATCTGAATCACTCAAGACAGCCGAGCAACGCACCCTCAAAACTAAAGAAGGCTTGAGAATAGCAGCCCCGCTGATTCAGAAAATCCGTTCCTTTGATCAAAAGATTGCTCAGCAGACAAAGGCTGTATCAGAAGGTGATGATACCTGTACCAAGGATGCCGCAAAGATTGAGGCAGACAAGCAGGCTCGGGTAAAGGAGCTGGAAAAACGAACCACAGCAGAGAAAACACTGGAAGCTGCGGAGCTGTACCTCAAAGAGAATACGCAGGATGAATGGCTGATCAGTGGACTGGCCGGTATTGAAGAACAGTTCGGCAACCTGCTCGCCAAACAACAGGAGATCGCTAGACAAGAAACCGATCTCAAAAAAGCCGATACGGCCGTAGCAGATGCCACAAAGAAGCTGGAGGAGGCCTCCAGGCAATGCTCCCTCAAAAAACAGGAGCTGGAGTCAGCCGCTAAAAATCTTCAGCAAGGCAAGGATGCCCTTAGCGCATTGCTGGGCGACAAACTGCTCCGGGAATATCGCACCGAGAAGGAAACCCATCTTCGTGAAATGGCCTTTATCAGAAAAATCGAGGAGCTTAAAGACCATCGGGCCAAGCTGGAGGACGGCAAGCCCTGTCCGCTCTGTGGCGCGACCGAGCATCCTTTTGCCGAGGGTAATGTTCCGGCTCCAGATGAAATCGAGCAAAAGATCGAAGCACTGACCAAGCTGATCGACAAGGCCGATGAACAGGAAGCCGCCATCAAAAAACTTGAACAGGCGGAAACCACTGCCCGTAAAAACCTGAATGACACTGAGAAGCTGGAAACCGAAGCGGCCAATAACAAGAAGACCGCTGAAAAGACGCTTGCGGAATTGAAGGATACTCTCGCGAAGCTTGGGACCGGCTTTGATGAACTCAAGCTGGCGGTTTCCGGGAAACTTCAGCCGCTTGGCATTACTGAAATACCGGAGGCAGATGTTGAGGCGTTGCTCGACTCCCTCAAATCAAGGTTGAAGGCATGGCAGGAACAGGTAAAACAAAAGGCCGACATCGAAAAACAGATTGCTGACATCGACAGCGAAGTGAAGCGTCTGGATGCCGTGATTGATACGCAGGTCAAGGCTCTGACTGAAAAACTTAGAAATCTGGAACAGCTGAAAAAGGATCTGGCCGACGGGACAGATGAACGAAAGCAATTGTATGGCGACAAAAAGCCTGATGATGAAGAAGGCCGACTGAACAAAGCCATTGCCGATGCCGAAAAGGCAGAGAAGAAAGCCAGAAGCCTGAACACCGAGCTGCAGCAAAAACTGACAACTTTGATGTCCCATGTTGAATCCCTCAAGAAGTGCATTGAGCAAAGAACGCCTGAATTTAAAAAAGCGGAAACCGACTTTTCAGCTGTTCTGATTCCGGCAGGCTTTGCAGATGAGAAAGCCTTCCTCGAAGCCAGACTGTCACAGGAAGATCGGGAATCCTTAGCCTCCCAAGCCAGGGCGCTAGATAATGCGCAGACAGAACTCGATGCGAAACGGAAAGACCGGGAGATACGGCTGACGACGGAGATGGCCAAAAAACTCACCGATAAGACGCTGGAGGAGCTGGAGCCGCAGTTTAAAGAAATTGAAGAATCTCTGAAAGAATTACGTGAGGCAATAGCCGGTCTCAAACACAAGCTGAGTGAAAATACGGTAGCTAAACAGCGGATAAAGGAAAAGCAGTCGGCCATTGAGGCACAGAAAAAAGAATGCGCACGCTTCGACAAGCTGCATG
>CAYYSO010000066.1:0-13230 GCA_964474415.1 uncultured Methylomarinum sp.
TGGCAAGTTCAAACAAACTTTGTTCCTGAGCCAGCATTCCTCCTATAAACACATGCTCGGCATCAGCGATCAATTCCGGCAAGGGTCTGGGATCGACATTTTTATCAATTAGTCGTAATTCGTCATAATAAGGCTTTAGATGATTGAACAGTCCCATCAATCCCAGCGGCGGCAACAGTCTTTTAGGCAAACCAAACTCACCCGCCGGAGCATACATTTTCAGGCTTTCTGCATAACTCCAAAAAGTATCCTGACTATCAAATTCAGGATAAACCAAGATGGCTTTATGGCTAATTTTTTCAATCATATTTCACTCAGAAGCATAAGCATACCTATCAAAAATACACCTATCGACACCTAAAAGCACTCAATCATTTGAGACATTATGCCTGATTGACAGGTCAATTATTAGAGATGCCCTAATATCAAAGACTGTCTCAATTAATTTGTTAACCTTCGGCTCATCGAATAATTGAGTCAGCACCATGAGCAGTACTGTGTGTTGATGATCTAAAATGTGGATTAAGAGCTAATTTGCAGATAATTCTAGAAAAACATCACTACGGCTAATTTTTCGAACACATGAACCATAAGTCCCTTATAAGAATGCACTTTGCCAGCATACTCAATCCCTGTTTTTTCTTCAATCCAACCAAATAAAGTTTCAAAAGGTTGACGAATGCGAAAAACAGCAGTGGATAGCCATTGACTTTATGGTTCTAAATTTTGCCCCTTCTGCTTTTTAACGGGTGTTAATACGGTTAGATTTTGATCATGCTAACTTCTTTAACATCGGGTCTTTGGTAAGCCTTATCACTATACAGTTCATTATTATCCTAGAAAAGTCAGTTGGATCACGGACTCTAGCACAAGCTCTTGATTCACATTAAAGATTCATTGAAGAGACTGATTCTAAAAACACTGGTGCGTTCATGACTATCTCCCTGGCTAATTGAACTAATGACTTTAAATGCAACTCGCTCAAAAAAACTGTAACGACTCCCTGTTGTGCTCACTTAGGAACGCGCACGGAATAAGTTCGACAACTGGCGTAGAATTTATGTTCGTATTTAAGGCGTCACCACCATTAAGTTAAGTTGTACATATTTAAAATCAATGGCTTATAAAATAATTACGTAGATTGATGATATGGACTCCTCTCCCTTCCACGGTGTCATAATGCACCAGATATAAAACTGGAACAATTGAGCAAATCAGGCCATGAAGTCATCTTGCTCAATGCGCGCTATGTCAAAAGTTTTGTCATAGGCAATAAAAACGACTTTAATGACGCCCAGGCTATTTTTGATGCAGTCACCCGTCCGAACAAGCGAACAGTCGCCATTAAAACCTTGGAACAGCAAGATATTCAAATGCTTCACAGTCTACGGCAAGGTCTGGTCGATCAACGCACCGCGCTGGTTAACCAACTCAGAGGCCTGCTGAATGAACGCGGCGTCGTCATTGTCGGGTCAGTGGGAGCCGCAGATCTGCCCACAGAACTGTGCGTACGGGTCCGTACACGGCTCTTACATAAGACGAACTCAATTTTAAAACCTATACAGTCCTTTTTCTAAACAGATCAGAAGAACTCCCTTCCGACTTGTTTATGCTCTTCCTATAGAAACTGGTTTTAACATTTATAATCAGGACACATCATTTGCACAAAAAACACATGACCCAAATGGGTCAAAATACACAATTCTCAATCACTTTCTGAACGAACCTTTTGGTCTATAGAAAATTGAGGAATCCGATTAATCCACCTCCCCAAACTGCAATGCCGCTAATCTGGCATAAAGCCCCTCTTGTTCAAGCAATTCCTGATGACTACCCATAGCCACAATTTTCCCGTGATTCATCACTACAATTCTATCAACCCGTAAAACAGTCGCGAGGCGATGGGCGATGACTAGGGTAGTACGGTTCTGCATTAACTGCTGCAGGGCATCCTGAACCAGTTTTTCACTTTCAGCATCCAGAGAACTGGTGGCTTCATCCAATAATAAAACAGGCGCATTTTTAAGTATGGCTCTAGCAATTGCAATCCGCTGACGTTGACCGCCTGACAGTCTGATACCCCGTTCCCCCAGAAATGTGTCGTAGCCATCAGGCAGCCGCTGGATAAATTCATCGGCGGCAGAGACTATAGCGGCTGCTTTGATATCATCATCTTTTGCATCAGGTTTTCCATAGTGTATATTTTCCATGACACTGGCGGCGAATATTGAGGTTTCCTGAGGAACGATCGCAATATGCTGGCGAAGTTGTTTAAGGTCGGCCTGTGCGATATCGATCCCGCCCACGGTAATACATCCCTTCTGCATCTCATAAAAACGTAACAACAATTGAAATACAGTACTTTTGCCGGCACCTGAGGGGCCAACCAGTGCAATTGTTTCGCCGGGAGCAATATTAAGAGTGAAATCGTGTAAGGCATGTTGCTTCGGCCTTGAAGGATAATTGAAAAAAACATGCTCAAAACGGATTGATTCAAGTTTGGAAGGCGATATCAACAACGGATGCCTGGGTGAAACTATTTCAGGTTGTAACTTCAATAACTCCAAAATACGCTCCATTGCCCCGGACGCTCGTTGAATGTCTCCCCAGACTTCACTTAATGCTGCGGCATTGGTGGCGACCATAATGGCATAAATCAGAAACTGGCCTAGCTCTCCCAGCGTCATGTTCCCGGCCTGAACCCATTGGGCACCTAACCAAATAATGGCCATCATCGCTGTAAAAACAATGAATATGACAAACCCCGCCAGCAAGGCCCTGGCCGTTAATCGCTTACCTGCAGTCGCAAATGCGTTTTCTACAGAGGTATTAAAACGCTGGCTATAAAAGTCCTCCAGAAGATAGGATTGCAGCATTTGAATGGCATTGAATGTTTCCCCGGCTATAGCACTAGACTGAGCAATACAGTCCTGATTTTTTTTAGATAATCGTCTGACTTTACGTCCGAATATAATCAATGGCAGTATGACCAGAGGAATGATGATTAGAATTAAACCGGTCAGCTGCAGGTTGGTAACCGATAACATGATCAAACTGCCGGTGAGTAAAAATGAACAACGTAAAGTCACTGAAATACCCGCACCGACAACGGATTGAACTAATGTGGTATCGGTAGTCAGTCGCGACAGAACTTCACCGGTTCGGGTGGCCTCGAAAAAGGCCGGCTCCATTTTTAGAATATGTTGATAGAGTCTGGAACGGATATCCGCCACAATACGTTCACCCAGCCACATGACCAAATAAAATCGTATTGCAGAAAACACGGCCATGACGATAACGATAGCCAATAGCAACAGAAAATATTGATTCAACAGGTCACTGTGCTCCAGTAAAAACCCCTGATCAATGATTAATTTAATGGCAATCGGAAATGCCAATGCCGCGGCTGCCGCGATGATCAAGACGATAAACGCCACCAATAACCTGAACTTATACGGTTTTAAAAAACCGATCAGTTGAATGAGTGAACTCAATTTATGATAAGTCGGTTGCGTTTTCTGCATGTTTATTGAATGATGATTGAGTACAAATGGTCTTTATTCTTGTTCCCTCGTTATGTGTTACTGGCATTAAGTTAAGTATATTTGTTGGGTTAGCGATAGCGTAATCCGACAAGCTTTTAAAAATGGTGGATTACGCTATCGCTAATCCACCCTACACTATGCAAAATATTTAACTGCATTCCCACGTGAAACATGGGACCAAGAGAACCCAAAACAGGTTTCCTTTATTTTTCTGTTTCCTATCGGTTGGCTGAATATGATTAAACAACCCGCTGTTGAAATTTCTCAGCTCAGTAAAAATTACCAGGAGTCCGGACAACGTCATGTTATTTTTAAGGGTTTGACATTGTCTGTCACAGCTGGTGAATTTATTGTATTGCTGGGGCGCAGTGGTTCAGGAAAGTCCACGCTGCTTAATTTGATCAGCGGCATAGACCAGCCTTCAAGCGGAGAAATCAGCGTCAACAGTATCAATCTTTGTGCGTTATCCGAACAACAACGTACCTTGTTTAGACGTCATCATATCGGTTTTGTATTCCAGGCATACAATTTAATCCCGACACTGACGGTTGCCGAGAACCTGTTATTGCCCCTGGAGCTCATCCATCCTATTAGCGACAAGGATAGGGATAAAGTCACCGACTTATTGGCTCAACTGGACTTGGCTGACCGTCTTGATACCTATCCCGATCGTTTATCCGGTGGCGAACAACAACGGGTTGCGATTGCCAGAGCGCTGATTCATAACCCGGATATTATTCTTGCCGATGAACCGACCGGTAACCTGGATCTTGAGACCGGCACACAAGTATTGGCATTGCTTAATAAACTGGTTCGCAACGCCGGCAAAACCATGATTATGGTGACCCACAGCAACGAGGTGATTGGTCAGGCCGACCGGGTGTTTGCCATTCACAACAAAGCCTTAAAATTGATGGTCAATAGCCCATGAGCCGCGTCCTTAAAAAAGCCAGCCGCTACTATTTATACTTGCATCCATGGCAACTGGCATTAGCCATTCTGGGGATTACCCTGGGTGTCGCTGTCGTGGTGTCAATCGATCTGGCTTTGGACAGCTCACTGGATGCTTTTAAACAGACGACCCAGGCATTATCAGGAAGAGCATCCTATCGAATTATTGCCAGTGACGGTGGACTGGATGAAAAATTGTATACGCGTTTGCGGGTTGAACACGGCATACACAATCTGGCACCCATCGTTAACGGCTATATACATACGACAGCAAACACTGAAAACACTTTCAAACTCTATGGTATCGATCCATTAATTGAAAATAGCTTTCAATCTGCCTGGCAGCAGCAAAATGCAAACGAGGATAATTTACGATTGATGAGTGAAGCCAACACGGTATTAACCAGTCGGAAAATGGCCCAGAAAATGCGGCTGCAAATGGACGACGAAATGACCATCATGTCTGATGTTGGCCCACACACCTTAAAAATTATCGGCTGGTTGCCTGAAGACGATGCTGTGTCACGCAATCTGTTTGAACATGTGCTGATCGCCGATATTGCCACGGCGCAGGAAGTATTGGGATTATTCGGCAAACTCAGCGCCATTGATGTGGTAATTGATCATGAGCAGTCCGCCAAACTGCAGAAGATACGCGATGCGTTACCCGCTGATGTGTTATTGATACCACGCAATACTCAGATTGAATCGCTGCAACAAATGACACGTGCCTTTTCAATTAACTTAACCGCGCTGGGTCTGCTGTCTCTCTTGGTAGGCATGTTTTTAATCTATAACACCATGACTTTTTTAGTAGTGCAGCGCAGACGTTTAATAGCGAGCTTACGTTCGATTGGTGTCACCCGACAGCAGATATTTCACTTGATTATCAGCGAAGCCCTGTTGCTGGCAGTTATCGGGTCGGTTTTGGGTGTGGTATCCGGGGTTATTCTGGGCCAAAGCCTGTTACGTTTGGTTTCCGGGACCATCAATGCCATTTATTTTCGTGTAGATCATAGCGCATTAATGGTCAGCCCCCTGCAGATTGGCAAAGGAGTTTTGCTGGGCATAGGGGCAACTTTACTGGCTGTGTTAGCCCCCGCCTGGGAAGCCACTCGGCAACCACCCCAGCGTGTATTGTTGCGTTCACAACTGGAATCCGAAGCACACCGCTTAATTCAATTAGCCGCTTTATTGGCTATTGTCTTTATTCTGGGAGGTATCAGTCTCGCCCTGTATTCAGGGGCCAATGTCAGCCTGGGATTAGCCAGTATTTTTCTGACCCTATTCGGTTTCGCCTTATTGACGCCTGGAGTTACCTTTGTATTGATGAAGCTGCTCGAAAGTGTTTTGGTACGCTCGTCCAGTGTTTTAGCCCGGTTACCGGTGCGGCTGGTGAGCGCTGAAATCAGTAGAACCGGTATTGCCATCGCCACGTTAATGATCGCTGTGGCGGCAACGATCGGCATGGATTTAATGATCGGCAGTTTTCGTCAAACGGTTTCCGACTGGGTGAATACCAGTTTACGAGCCGATCTGTATGTTAATTTATCCGGTAATACACAGGCACCTGATAAAGCAGAAACGGATCGCTTACTGAAAGCTAATTTGGCTCAGCTGAACGGGGTCGAGATGCTCAGTAGCGTTTTACGCACGAAGTTATTTAGCGGCAATACGCTCACTAAAGTTTCCGTGTTTGAAATCAATATCAAGTCCCAACAGGGATTTATATTTAAACAACGGAATGATGAAGTCTGGGAGACCTTTAGTCGTCAAAACAGTGTTTTTGTCACAGAACCCTATGCCTATCATCATGGCACCAAAATTGGCGACAACATTGTGCTGCAAACATCCCAGGGTGAACAAGCCTTTGAAGTAATTGCCATCTATGCCGATTACAGCGGTGATCAAGGTCATCTTGCCATGAGCCGCAATAACTACCAAAAATACTGGCCGGATTTAGGCTTTAGCGGATTCGGCATTTATGCAAAGGAAGGTAGCGATATTCAACAACTGGAAGCGAGTGTCAAACAATTACTGAAGCCCTATCAAACAGTTAAATCCGAACAGGCTATTTATGAAGCATCCATGCAAATGTTTACCCAAACATTCAGAATTACCGATACATTGCGCTGGCTTGCAGCCATTATTGCTTTTGTGGGGGTATTTAGCGCCTTGATGGCACTGCAGTTTGAACGGACCCGGCAATTCGGTATTCTTCGGACCATTGGCATGACGCCCGGACAATTAACCCGGCTGATCAGCATCGAAACCGGGTTAATGGGACTGGTTGCCGGACTGTTCGCGGTTCCAGTCGGTTTTATGATGGCTTATCTGTTGATTTTTGTAGTGTATCAACGCTCATTTGGCTGGACTATGCCTTTTTATTATGATTCCGGCGCAGTTTTTCAGGGAGTTATACTGGCATTATTGGCCGCTTTACTTGCCGGTGTATTACCGGCTTTAAAAATGGCGCATACCCGCCCTGCCGAAGCATTACGGGCTGAATAACTATGAAAATCCGGCTCATAATATCGATTTTCATTACCGCCGGCATATTAGCGCTAAGCTGGTTTTATTTACCGCAACAAAGCGTCAAGACACCCGCATCGAAATCAACGTCCAACAGTATTTTGCCCGCACAAAATGCGTTGTATGCCAAAGTCTTAAAGCCGCGAGCTTTTGTTTTCCCTCAAGATCATGGCCCACATCCGGCATATCGCATCGAATGGTGGTATTTCACCGGTAATTTACAAGACAATAGCGGACGCAAGTTTGGCTATGAATTAACCTTTTTCCGTTTTGCACAGACACCGAACCCCTCAAAAAGTCCATCGCGTTGGCGCAGTAACCAGATATATATGGCTCATTTTGCCCTGACCGATGTTGACAATCAGCAGTTTTATAGCGATGAACGCTTCAGTCGTGCAGCAAATGGTCTGGCCGGAGCAAAAACAGAAAAGTACCATGTCTGGCTGTATGACTGGAAGGCAGAAGCCGTAGATGAAATGGGTTCTGCCATTCATTTATCTGCCAAAACAGATGATTTTGCCATTGCTCTACGGCTGGAACCCGAAAAAAATATCGCTCTACAAGGTCTTGATGGCTTTAGCCGGAAAAGCGCAGAAGCAGGCAACGCTTCTTATTATTACTCCTATACCCGCCTGGCAACGACGGGCACCCTGCAAATCAAACAGCAACAATTTTCCGTAACCGGTTCGAGCTGGATGGATAGAGAATGGACCAGCGCTTCATTGTCGGCACAGCAAATAGGTTGGGATTGGTTTGCCCTGCAATTATCCAATCACAGCGATTTAATGTTTTACCGCTTTAGACGCAAGGATGGTAACCAGGATAACAATAACGCCGGGGCCATTTTTCAAGCCGATGGTACCAAAACTACATTAAATTATTCAGATGTTACTATCCAAACCCTAAGCCATTGGAAAAGCCCACATTCCCAAATAACCTACCCTGCAAAATGGCAGCTATCCATTCCCAAACTAAAGCTTGAACTGGAAATTACGCCTTTAATTAATGATCAGGAACTCAACCACACCTACCGTTACTGGGAAGGCGCTGTGAGTATCAAAGGCAAAAAAAACAACCTGGATATTTCTGGACAAGGCTATGTTGAGCTAACTGGCTATCAGTAAGTTTCTTGTGATGAATTTTGGTGAAAAGCTGATTTATTGGTTGGTAATTCAGGACTGAATATTATCTATATCCGTTTGTTTTGTATTAAAGATATGTTATCCAGCAGAGTTATAAGCTTAAAGTATTGTTTATTGACAGATAATAGACACTAGAGTGTAAGATATACGGTTTTGGTTAATAAGTTGTTTGGGTTCTAAGGAAGTCGAGTCATGCATAATATTCCACCGCACACTTTCAAGCAGATTCAGGAGGCAATACGCCGACCGGAAGGCACTTTTACATTCAACTATCAATCGCCTGATCTGTTCGACAAAGAAAACCCGGGGGGAATAATTCTTGAAATACCGTCGGGCCAACATTTATTCCGAGTGGAACGGGACAACGACCTTTTAATTCACTTCTACCATTCGTCTCCAGGTACCGGAACTCGAGTTGCGACTATAGACCTTAATAATCTTCCTGAAGCACCCAGCGTATTTATGGGGTTCTCTTGGACATCTAATGAAATAAAGTTGTACATTGGGCCAAAAGTATCAGGTGCAGAATTAGCAAATGCAACAGGAGTTGCATCACAGAGGCAATTCCGTGTTGGAAAAGATGGTCGTGTCTATCAAATTGGGGATCATGGCGTTGAAGTTATGGGCGTGAGCTTCTATCAAGCTGGTCAACCTATCATACTGCCTACAGCCAAAGAAGCTTGGGGGGAAACCGTAAAAGCGATAGAGGTTCTAGGAACAGGCCAATCAACCGAAGGGTATATTTATGAGGTTGTGGTCACAAACCTGACACTGGCCATATTGGTTACAGGTTTCGAGGCATACACCAAAAAACGGTTTATTGAGTTGGAACAAGAAGGGCTGTCTCCGGATTCCGGTGCTATCATGGACAATTTCTACCCAAAAAAGGAAAGAGACGCGGGCATCAAAGCCTTGCTTGAGGCAGAGGCAATAGATGCTGGTATTTCGGTAGTGCAGCATATTGTTGCCCGAGATGCAATTAATTTTCAAAGCTACAACAATTGTAAACGCGCATTTAATAAAGCCTACGGAATTAAGTTTGGAGATTTGAATCTTTCTGGCAACACATTAAAAGATCTTCAATCATACATCCGTTACAGGCATAGAATAATACATGTATCTCCTTCGATCGGTATGCTCAACCAAGGGAAAGTACCACCGGAAGAGCCTGTGTTTCCAAACAAGGAAACCGCTGAAAATGCGAAAACATGCTTTATTGAGTTTATCGAAGCACTTCACCAAACTACGTTGTCACTTCGGCCTAGCTCATAGGTTGCAACGCGGTAAGATGCGTTAATTCGTAGGATGTGACGACGTAAGGCGGCGCATCAATCGCGAAATACCATGTTATGGTTGAAAATGAAATGACTGAATACCGACGCACTTACATTCCTGGAGCCACTTGGTTTTTTACCGTAAACCTTGCCGAATGCAAGAAAAATCATTCATTAATTGATAAAATTGCTCTACTACGCAAGGCTTTTAGAAAAGCATGTTAGGCAAGAAAGTGTTTGCCTTTTTTTGCCAACTCCTTTTGTTTCCTCATCTCTTTTTTCCGTTCCCGGTAAGGCAGGAAAACAAAATAAATCGCTAACCCCAGCAATATCCAATATTTAATTCTGAATGCAAGCTCAAGTTGATCCAGCATAACAGGGTGGGTCATTAAATAAAGATTGAGTGAATCAAAAAAATCCATTGCTATCCCCTGGTAGCACTATTTTAGAATTGTTAGAAAATAGACTCATTCTGCATGAAATAATTCATTAAGCGTAACTGCTCACATCCTATGTGTGGTCTGTTTCGAGAGACGCCATGAATACATCCTTGACCATGCCAAAGATACTTTCTCCACAAACCAGCCATAGAGCTTTTTCTGGCTTTGGACGAGTAGTTACCTAAAAAGAAAGCAAAACAGTCAGGTTTGGCATATTGCCTTACTGATTTAATCTAAACTGTAAAATCAAATCTGAATGTCTATAGTTATAAGCTTGTGGATTGCTGCTTTTTACCGCTCGTATCCCTTTTGGCTAACCAGATTAATTAGACTACCTGCCAACACCATGTCTATTTGGTGAAGCGTCATCCGGTGTTCGGTGTCATAAGTCTCGTTCTTGGTCAGATTGATGACCTTGATATTATTACCCTGGCAGATTGCTTCCCGCACATCTGGAATAGAAAGCGTATCACCTTGATTAATTTTTTCCCAATCGTCCGGATAGACAAATGTTAACGGCAAAATGCCGAAGTTGCTCAAATTCTGTCGGTGTATTCTGGCAAAACTTTTTGTAATCACCGCTTTAAGCCCCAGATAACGGGGAGCCAGAGCCGCATGTTCGCGACTGGAGCCTTGACCGTAATTGCTTCCACCGACTACGAACGAACCCTGTTTTTGAAAATCCATCGCCCTTTCGTAATAGCTTTCGTCGACCCGGCTAAAAACAAATCGGCTGATTGCCGGTATATTACTACGGAAAGGCAAAACTCTGGCGCCTGCCGGCATAATTTCATCTGTGGAAATATCGTCCGCCACTTTTAACAAAACCGGACCTTCAAGCTTATCGGGCAGTGGTTCTAAAATCGGCAGTGGTTTAATATTAGGGCCTTTCTCCAGATCATGTTCCTCATCTTCCACTGTAGGAGGCACTAGCATTTCGGTATTGAGGCGTAAGGTTGCCGGTGATTTAAAACGGGGATACGGCATTTCCAGTGTGCGCGGATCGGTGATCATGCCAGTCAGGGCTGAGGCGGCAGCCGTTTCTGGACTACACAGATATACTTGATCTTCCTCGGTACCTGAGCGACCGGGAAAATTCCTCGGAACGGTACGCAAACTAATACGCCCCGTGGCAGGTGCCTGTCCCATGCCGATACAACCGCCACACCCCGCCTGATGAAGACGCGCGCCAGCATGAATGAGCTTGGCAAGAACCCCCAATTCAATCATATTCTCCAAAATTTGACGCGAGGTGGGATTGATATCGAATGATACCCGCTCATATACTTGTTTGCCGTCTACAATGGAAGCGGCAACAGCAAAATCCCTGAGCCCGGGATTGGCCGACGAACCGATATAGGATTGGTAGATTTCTCGACCCGCCACTTCTCGCACCGGGACTACGTTACCGGGACTGCTGGGTAATGCAATAAGCGGTTCTAACTCCGAGAGATTGATTTCCTCATATTCATCATATTTCGCATCCTCATCTGCAAAAATTTCCTGAAAGGCCCCCGCCCTGCCCTGACTTTTCAGGAAACTCTTGACAGCCTGATCTGATGGAAAAACCGATGTAGTGGCACCCAGTTCGGCCCCCATATTGGCAATCACATGCCGGTCCATAGCCGTCAGAGTTTTTAAGCTGGGACCATAGTATTCAATAATCTTATTAACCCCGCCATCCACATCGTGGCGGCGCAGCATTTCCAAAATTACATCCTTAGCGCTCACCCAGTCGGGGAGTTCACCCACCAATTTGATGCCCCATATTTTAGGCATTTTGACGCTAAAAGGCTCTCCCGCCATCGCCATCGCAACTTCCAGACCGCCCGCTCCAATTGCCAGCATCCCCAATGAACCGGCGGCACAGGTATGGCTATCGGAGCCTAACAAGGTTTTCCCGGGCATGCCAAAATGCTCCATGTGCACAGGATGACTCACACCATTCCCCGGTCGGCTATACCAAAGACCGAATTTCTTGCAGGCGCTGCGTAAAAACAAGTGGTCATCGGGGTTCTTAAAATCTTCCTGGAGCAGATTATGGTCCACATACTGAGCGGAAAGTTCGGTTCGGACGCGCGTAATACCAATCGCTTCAAACTCCAGCAAGGCCAAGGTTCCTGTTGCATCCTGGGTGAGTGTTTGATCGATCTTTAAAGCGATCTCTTCACCCGGAATCAGGCGTCCTTTTACCAAGTGACTTTCGATCAACTTCTGAGTTACGTTTTTACCCATGGCCATGTACCCCTTGCATAGAACAACAGAAGCTGATGTCCCCGTTTAATTATCCTTATAGATACGATAGGCCAGTCGTAGTTCATCCTGTTTTACTCAATTAAGTTCTGGATCATAGCGACAGGCTTTCGTGACTGCACTTTTTAAATTATCAGACACTATCATCGCAGGCATACTACCAATGAAGTTAAACGCTCTGACGTGGCTATTAATCCAGTCAGGCAATTTCTTACTCCATGTCGCTTCACAACAAGCTGCGCTGTAGGACACGAACATTAGATGGAGAGCAGCCCGCTCTGCCTTCAAAACTTCAGTTTGGTGCTGTTAATGGCCATTTAAACTGACCCTTCAGTGGACAACAAAATTGCCCTCCCTTTTTTTATCAAGGGGCAATTGTCCCGTATGCTTTCTTCTTTTTTGAAGAAGGGGAACGCATTGGTGATAACACCTGTCCAGCTGCTATCCTCGGTTCATCCCCACGGGTGTGGGGAACGTTTCAAATTCACGGCTGAGCCCTGCAGTGTTGCCTTCGCCTGCTTTCAGCGCACGGGCTAAATCGGATACTTTCTGTTGCGCCTGCTTGAACTCCTTTTCTGTTTGCGCTACGCTCTTTTTGAGGCCGGCAAAACTTTTGATCGTCTCGCGCGTATCCGCCGTAACTTTTATGACTAATTTTAGGTTATTTGATGAAGGCATTCTTAATTGTATTTTGGGTTTTGTTCCCCTTGGCGATGGTTTCACTCGCGCTTGGCGTGGATACTGAGATCATATACCGCGTGACCTTCGGCTACCCCGTCGCTATCGCTCTGGTGTTATTGATCATTGGCTTACCCGTCAGTATTCTGTTAAAACTGCTGAACGGGCCGCGATAAAGGTTCATCCCCACGGGTGTGGGGAACGTAAAATCCATTAAAGCTGTAAAGCCATCTAAACCGGTTCATCCCCACGGGTGTGGGGAACGTGGCGCAGGCACAATCACTGGGCGCTTTGCAGACGGTTCATCCCCACGGGTGTGGGGAACGTTCTTGAGCTAATAAAATAATATCCCAATGAAGCGGTTCATCCCCACGGGTGTGGGGAACGTTAATGATGGCTGAATTTGCGAATGTTG
>CAYYSO010000067.1:0-12737 GCA_964474415.1 uncultured Methylomarinum sp.
GTTTTAATGCCAAATCACTAACGCCATTTGCGATTATATTAATAATTTTCCAACTACCTTTCTTTTTCTTCAGCATATAGTCAAATTTAACATCTTTATCATCAGGAATAACTAATAAACTATGAATAACCTTCCCGCCTCGTGCGGTCTCTTCCTCTGAAACAAAACGGAATGATTCGCCTGCATATTCTTTAAAATTATGCGCATAGGCAGAAATACTTAACCGGGCAAACACATCGACCAGTTTAGCCTGCTGCTCTTTCGTCAGTTTTTTCCATTCTCTGCCAACTACGATACGAGCAATCTTGGTTAAATCATGACTATTTCTAACCGCTATATCCAGCTTATCATAACGTCCGGAAAATCCTAATTCCTGTCCTTGTTTCATAACCTCCAGCAATACTGACTGAAAATCCTCAACTACCTGTTTAGCTGTAATCTCTTTTTTTATTTCAGTTTCAGCCAATGAAATACCTGTCATCAGCAGAAAAAACAAAGTACCGGAAAATATCAACTGAATTTTCTTTAATTTTTTAACCATCAAAACCTCTTCAACAGGATAGCTTAAACATGGGGATGTCATGTTATTTAACCCTTCTGATAACTACGTCCTTTCCATCGTGACCGTTCACCACGCCAATAACGTATTGCCGATGTCCATGTCATCATTAAATACAATGCAGCAATAAGCGGCATAGATAACGCCCACAGCGGATTAAACGCATAAAACTTAAGGGTCGGCAAAAACAGAATCGCCATAATCAGCAGGGACAAACTATTCAAAATCAATGCTACTCCTGAAGTCATAAATACTGCCAGTAACGGCCACCAGTACATCAATAACATAATGACAGTACAAACCAGCAACAAAGCAACTGAATAATATAATTGCGTATAAGCCGTTCTAGCAACCATCTGCCAAATTTCAGACAAGGTCACATAAGGCCGCCGGCTTAAAACA
Source organism: uncultured Methylomarinum sp. (assembly GCA_964474415.1). GTDB lineage: Bacteria > Pseudomonadota > Gammaproteobacteria > Methylococcales > Methylomonadaceae > Methylomarinum. The sequence goes on from CAYYSO010000067.1 coordinate 962, forward strand.
CCATGGGTCAAACCAACCCATATATTATACCCTGAATTTTTAATGGTTTTTGCCAAGGTACAATCATCAATAACCGCATCTTTGATTGCAGCCATTCCCCCTATTTTTGTTAATGCCGCCGTTTCCACCAAAATGCAACCACCGGCTGCAGCAGCCATTTTAGATGATTTTTTGTTAGCTAAAGCAAACGGGTAAATCATCTTGAAAAAATAGATAAAGGATGGCATCAGTAACTTTTCCCAGAATGAATCAAAACGCAAAACTGCCATTAATGAAACAAACTGCAGGTTGTCACTCAGACACTTTTGTTTCAAACTTTTGATCATACCAGATTTCAATTCTATATCTGCATCCAGCAATAATGTAAAACCTGTCTTTACATGCTGTAAGCCCTGTTCCTGAGCCCATAACTTACCAGTCCAACCTGACGGCAGAATTTTGGACTCAATCACAGTCAGATCCGGCAAGTCTGAAGCCTTGGCAATCTGAGCTGTACCATCACTGGAATCATCATCAACCACGATGACTTTTAATCCTTGCCCCTGATCCTTTAAAGCCGCCAATGTAACGACAATCATTTCCGCTTCATCCCGGGCAGGAATAATAACTGTCACATCACTCAGGTCATAAGTTTTGTCTTCTGCATCAGGTTCCAATACCTCTCTGGTTCGCCACGACTGCCATGGCAATAATAAGGTAATTCCCCAAGATAGAAACGCCAATACCGATAAATAAAAACCGATTTCAGTCATTAGAATTATCAGGATTCAATTTTTACCGGAATACCTTTAATCGAGCCAGGTTTATCTTCTACATATTCCGGGGCCTTTTCAGGTACCATATCACCCGTAGTTTTCGGCCCACGAATAGTCGCCCATAATGCTTTAAGCGGATTAGCCAGAGTATCCTCAACTGCAGTCGCTTCATATCCGCAATGCGCCATACAATTTGCACATTTTGGGTTATTTACAGTACCGTATTTTTCCCAGGGGGTGTCATCCAATAATTCCTGAAAACTGCTTGCATTGCCTTCATCGGCAAGTAAATAACAAGGTTTCTGCCAGCCAAATACATTACGGGTAGGATTACCCCACGGCGTACAATCGTAGCTTTGATTGCCTGCCAGATAGTCCAGATAAAGAGAAGAATGGTTTAACTTCCATTTGCGGTTCTTACCAATTTTAAAAATACCTCGGAACAAATCCTTAACATCTTTGCCTTTAATAAACATATCCTGCTGCGGCGCATGCTCATAACTGAAACCCGGCGCTATGGTAATACCTTCTACACCTAACTCCGTGGCATAATCCAGGAACTCGGCCACTTCTTCTGATGATTCACCCTGAAATAAAGTGCAATTAATGGTTACCCTAAAGCCTTTATCCAGGGCAATTTTGATGGCATCAACAGCCATATCAAAGACCCCTTCCTGACAAACAGAAGCATCATGTCGTTCTTTATTACCGTCAAGATGCACAGAAAAAGTTAAATAGGGTGAAGGATTGTAATCATTAATTTTCTTTTTTAACAGTAAGGCATTGGTACACAGATAGACAAATTTCTTTCTGGCCACAATACCTTCCACAATTTGCGGCATCTCTTTATGTATCAAAGGTTCACCGCCGGGAATTGAAACCATGGGGGCACCGCATTCATCCACAGCATCCAGGCATTCCTGTACAGATAACCTTTTATCCAGAATTTCTTTCGGGTAATCAATTTTTCCACAACCGGCACAAGCCAGATTACATCTGAATAAAGGCTCCAACATTAACACTAAAGGGTACTTCTTGACCCCTGTTAATTTTTGCTTGATTAAATAACTACCTACCGCTAACTGCTGTCGTAAAGGAACACTCACAAGCTTATTCTCCAAAAACCACTAAATAAAATTACAGAACCACTCCGTGGTATAAAAACAACACAAAAACAGTCCGCAAAAATTTTTTGAAAAAAAACCTATAACATCATAATTTATAATGAATATAAATTACCAAGCAAGGTATTCAATAAATTAATTTAACAAAAGAATACTACTTTTTTTTAGTTGACTCCAGTAAAAAAGGAAAAAACAACAACACTATTATCCTGAATTTCCTTTTTAGCATCAAAAAATAGTCAAAATACAACAACAATCATAACCCCCTATTCCTCTGATATTATTATACTTAAGTTATTATTAAGTTAATTTTGCTAACTCAACAACTTAAACAGCAACCCACCTAGCCAGTACTTTTGTCATAAAACAACATTACTTTGCAAAAACCCAACAAACAGACTATCATTATCTTCAACTATTAATGCTATTCAAAATATAAACCCACATGAACGGATCTCAAATTTCCATCGAAAAACCGGAAACACTGCTCCAATTATCCGATGACAAATTACAGGATATTTTACTGGAAGGCGTATCCAGGACTTTTGCCTTAACTATTCCACAACTGCCGGAAGACCTGTATTCACCAGTTGCTAATGCTTACCTGTTATGCCGGATTGTCGATACCATTGAGGACGAAGTATCCTTATCAGCCGAGCAGAAAAAATATTTTTGTAAACAGTTTATTGAAATTACAAAAACCGGAAAAAATTCTGAACAATTTTCTCAGGAACTTGCGCCATTACTATCCAAACAAACCATACCGGCTGAACACAGCCTGATTCGACTGACGCCCAGAGTGATTGCAATTACTCATTCATTTGCTTCCGAACAAATTGAGACTCTGGCCGAATGTGTTGAAACCATGGCGGATGGAATGCCGGTATTCCAGGCAATGGATCTGCATGCCGGATTAAAAACTATGGCAGACATGGATCATTATTGTTATTACGTGGCCGGTTGTGTCGGCGAAATGCTGGCAAAACTTTTCTGCCATTATTCGCCAGAAATAAACCGGCATCGTGATGACCTCCTGAGGCTTTCCGTATCATTCGGTCAGGGTTTGCAAATGACCAATATTCTGAAAGATATATGGGATGATGCCAAACGTGGTGTTTGCTGGCTGCCACAGGATGTTTTTACCGAAACCGGATTCGACCTGGCTACATTAACCCCCGAAACTGACGATGAAAATTTTCGCAAAGGACTGGAACATTTAATCAGTATCGCCCAGGGTCATTTACAGGATGCTTTAACCTATACTCAATTATTGCCTTCCCATGAAACAGGGATCCGCAACTTTTGCTTGTGGGCATTGGGCATGGCCATATTGACTCTAAAGAAAATCAAGGAAAACCTGGACTTTAATGACTCCAGCCAGGTAAAAATCACCCGCAACAGCGTTAAAGCCACTATTTTCGCCACCAAATTGACCGTACGCAGCAATTTTCTGTTGTCACTACTCTTTAATTTTACCAGTCGAAAACTAAAAACCTCTGACTGGCATTATTCACCATTAGTACAACCCGGACAATAAAGGAATCATTATGTTTGAAGCAAACGTAGAAACAAACAGCACTGACATATCAAATTCCGTCACTTATTCAAGATTTAATAAAAAGGATCTTGAAAAAGCTATTGAACAGGCACAAAACAAGCTTTTAAGCCTGCAGAACAAGGAAGGCTATTGGCTGTTTGAACTGGAAGCAGACTGCACGATTCCGGCCGAATACATCATGATGATGCATTATCTGGATGATATTGACGAACAATTACAAAGTAAAATGGCCGTTTATCTGCGTAGTCGTCAATCTGACGATGGCAGTTACCCGCTGTTTACCGGTGGTGAAGGCGATATCAGTTGCAGTATAAAAGTTTATTACGCTTTAAAAATGGCCGGTGATTCACAAAAAGCGCCGCACATGATAAAACTGCGCGATTATATTCTCAGTCAAGGCGGCGCTGCAAAAGCCAATGTTTTTACCCGTATAGCGCTGGCCATATTTGAACAACTGCCGTGGCGTGGCGTACCTTATATACCGGTGGAAATCATGCTGCTTCCCAAGTGGTTTCCATTCCACCTGGACAAAGTTTCTTACTGGTCCCGCACCGTCATGGTGCCGCTGTTTATTCTGTGTACATTAAAAGCCAAAGCAAAAAACCCGCATAAAGTGGATATCCTGGAACTGTTTGTCGTTCACCCAGATAAAGAAATCCACTATTTTCCGGAACGTACTCTGTTAAATAAATTTTTTCTGGGACTGGACAAACTGGGCCGTTTGACTCGTCCATTGATCCCCCAAAGCATGCATAAACGCGCTATTCAGAAAGCCCTGGACTGGTTTACCGAGCGTTTAAATGGCGAAGATGGACTGGGCGGTATTTTTCCGGCCATGGTCAATGCCTATGAAGCCATGCTGCTATTAGGACTACCTAAAGATCATCCTAACGTTATAACTGCCCGACAGGCTATCGACAAACTGCTGGTAATCAATGAGGATGATGCCTATTGTCAACCTTGCCTTTCTCCTGTCTGGGATACTGCCCTTGCTGCATTGGCATTGCAGGAAGCAGGCACGGAAAATAATAACGAGAGCTTAACTAAAGCTTATAACTGGTTAAAGAGTAAACAATTATCAGACCAACCCGGCGACTGGCGCGTCAGCCGTCCTGACTTGGTTGGCGGGGGCTGGGCATTCCAGTTTGAAAACCCTTATTACCCTGATGTTGATGATACTGCCGTAGTGGCTTTTGCCATGGCCGATTCCAATCTGCCCGAGTTACATGATTCCATTCATCTAGCTACCCGCTGGATTGTCGGCATGCAGTCCGGGAACGGCGGTTATGGCGCTTTCGATGTCGATAATACCTATTACTATTTAAACGAAATTCCTTTTGCTGATCACGGCGCTTTACTCGACCCTCCCACAGCAGATGTCAGCGCTCGTTGCGCCATGCTGATGGCTCGAGTCGCTCAGGATCACTCGGAATATCTACCTGCTCTGAAGCGTACCATCGAATATCTTCGCAGTGAACAGGAAGAAGACGGTTCCTGGTTTGGTCGCTGGGGCACCAATTACATTTACGGTACCTGGTCGGTATTGCTTGGATTAGAACAAACAGATATTCCTAAAACCGATCCAATGATTAGCAAAGCAGCTGCCTGGTTGAAAAGTGTGCAACGTGAAGACGGCGGTTGGGGTGAAGACAATAAAAGCTATCATGACGATCAGAAATATCGCGGTCAATACCATTTCAGCACCTCATTCCAGACTGCTTGGGCTGTACTGGCTCTCATTGCTGCCGGCGAAGTCAATAGTCCGGAAGTAAAAACAGGTATTGAGTTTATCCTGAAAAACCAACTAGCTGACGGCGTTTGGGATGACAAATGCTTTACTGCGCCCGGTTTCCCCAGAGTGTTTTATTTAAAATACCATGGTTACGACAAGTTCTTCCCGTTGTGGGCATTGGCCAGATACCGCAATGAGCTGAATAAACAGTGATTACCGGAATTATTGTTGCCTTACCCGAAGAATTCAGCACCCTGACCTCCGGCAAAATTGACAAAGGAGATTTTCGTAAACTGACTGACAATATCCTGATCGCTTATGCCGGAGCAGGCCCTGCTAATGCCCGTAAAGCATCTGAATTATTGATTGCAAAAGGCGCCGGGCAATTAATCAGCTGGGGCTGTGCTGCCGCGCTTGTTCCAGAACTCAGACCTGGAGATTGCTTGCTGCCTGAGAGTTTACTGACAGAAGATCAGCAAGTACTAAACAGTGATCTAAACTGGATCACTCAAGTCCGACATAATCTGTCTGCTGATATTCCAATAAAAAGCGGCAAACTGGCTGAGAGTTGTAGCATTATCAGCAAAAGTGAAGATAAGCAGGCTATCCATTTAAAGACTAATGCCGTAGCCCTGGATATGGAAAGTTGTGCCATAGCTAGATCCGCAAAACAGGCCAATATTTGCTGCCTGGTTATCAGAACCATAGCTGATCCTGCAACCATGGATTTGCCTGAAGCCGTCAGTCACGCTTTGAATTGTGAAGGTGAAATAGTGTTAACCAGACTGTTGCCTTATATTCTGCTACACCCGTTTGAAATCCCCGGCTTAATCAGACTGGGCCTGCATTTTAATGCGGCAAAAAAAACATTGAAATCGATTTCCAGGTACCTTGATAAAATAACGGAATATGAATACCGTTATCCAGACCAATAATTAGCATGGCTCGCTCCCCCTCCCCCTCATCCACTATTGAATCATTCCTATGCTGCTGGAGTAACAGAGTATTACGTTACCCGGTAACGCTGCTTCTCCTGACCAGTATCATTGTCGGCTTCAGCCTGTATTACACCATCAATAATCTGGGTGTAAACACCAATACAGCTGAAATGCTGTCACAGGATCTGCCGTTTCAAAAAAACCGTAAACGCCTGGAAAGGGAATTTCCACAAGATGCCAGCGTTATTATTCTGGTTGTCGAAGCACAAACACCGGAAGAAACCTCTCTGGCAGCCAACCGCCTTGAACAAAATCTGCTTGCTCAGAAAGAGCGCTTCGATGCGGTTTACATTCCGACTGACAACGATTTTTTCAGACAACAGGCACTACTGTATCTTGATGTAGACGAACTGGAAGAGTTGGCCAATAAATTGACAGATGCCCAACCATTTATTGGCTATCTATCTCAGCATTATAATCTTGAAGGTCTGTTCAGTATTATTACCAAAGCGCTGGAACATAAAGATAACAAGCTCCCGATGGATATGGCTCCTTTACTATTGGCCATTAATGAAACGGTCGAGAATGAGTTACAGGGCCAGCCCAAATATATGTCGTGGCAGAAACTGCTGGCGGTCGGCAAGCTGAATACTGAAAGTAACCGTACCTTGGTTATTGCCCGGCCTAAAATGAATTTTGATGAAATCATGCCGGCCGAACACGCGCTAACCGCTGCCAGGGTAACAATCAACCAAATCATGGCTGACTACCCAACGGTAACAATTCGCATCACTGGAGAACCGGCGCTGGAACATGAGGAACTGGAAAGTGTCAGTAAAGGTGCCACAATTGCCGGTATTGTGTCACTCATTCTGGTTTGCAGTACTTTATTAATCGGCCTGCGCTCAATTAAACTGCTTATTGCCACATTCATTACCTTAATCCTGGGACTGATTTTAACCGCTGGTTTTGCTACTTTGACAATCGGCTACTTGAATCTGATTTCCATTGCTTTTGCCGTACTTTATATCGGCCTGGGTGTCGATTATGCTATCCATCTGTGCCTGCATTACCGGGAATGTCGAGCACAAGGAATGGAAAATAACGAAGCCATCGACCACACTATAAAAACAATCGGCGTTTCCATATTTTTATGCGCTGTTACCACTTCTATGGGCTTTCTGGCTTTTATACCCACCGATTACTCCGGGGTTTCAGAGTTAGGCATCATTTCCGGCGCCGGCATGTTTATCGGTCTGGTCGTTTCATTAACGATATTGCCGGCATTATTAAAAATAATGCCCATTAAAAATGTTAAGCTGATTCGTTCTGCATTAATGCCGGCCTTTTTAACGGTCCTGCCGTTTCAACATGCCACCCGTATCAAAGTTTATTCAATCATTTTTGCTTTTGCTTCAGTCGCCATTCTGACACAACTAAAATTTGACTCCAATCCAATCAATTTAAGAGATCCGAATAGCGAATCGGTATCAACCATAAAAGAATTATTGCGGTCGCAAACGGACTCACCTTTCGCCTTGGCCGCCTTAGCGCCAAATTTACAAGCCGCTGAACAACTGGCCGAGAAATTTCAACAACTCCCGTCGGTTCACGAAACTATTATTTTGAATAACCTGGTTGCAGAAAACCAGGAAGACAAACTATACATTATTGATGAAGTTGCGTTGATCCTGGGTAACCAGCTGAATAATTTTAATAAGCAGTTAGTCAACACACATCCACTAATAGCAATAAAAACTTTTATTGGGGACGTCGACAAACTTTTACGCAACGATGACGGAACGTTGAAAAACAAACAGATACTGATAACACTAGTCAATAATTTACGTACTTTAAGCAACACTGATAATCCTGAATATTCAGCGACCAACCTTGAAAAAAATATTTTAGGTTTATTGCCCTATACTATGAACCGGTTAAAAACCAGTTTAACAGCGGCCCCATATGAGTTAAATGACTTACCAAATTACCTGGTATCTCACTGGTTGAGTCCTAATGGATTTTACAAGATTCTGATTACGCCTGAGTTTGATCAGAATAAATTAGAAAACCTGCAACAATTTGTCACCGAGGTACAAAGCGTGGATCCTGCCGCTACCGGTTTACCCGTAGCTGATCAGGCTTCGGGCGTTGCCGTGGTAAAAGCCTTTATTGAGGCTTTTACAGGCGCGCTGATCGCTATTTTTGTGCTGTTACTATTTATTCTCAGAAGCCTGAAAAATACCCTGCTAGTCATCGGACCGTTACTACTTGCCGCCCTGTTGACTGGCGCCACGAACGTGCTGTTAAACAACCCATTTAATTTTGCCAACATTATCGCTTTGCCTCTGCTCATGGGTATGGGGGTGGATAGCGGAATACATATCCTGCATCGCCTGCAATCCGGTATTTCCAATAGTGAAAATGTGTTGCAAAGCAGTTCGGCGCGCGGCGTGTTTTTTAGCTCCTTAACAACCCTGTGCAGTTTTTCCAGTCTGGCATTTACGCCACATCTTGGCACCGCCAGTATGGGAGTATTATTAGCCATAGGAATTTCTTTCACCTTGCTTTGCACTTTATTTGTTTTGCCAGCTTTTTACGGCAAACCACATTAACTCACCGAGGTCATTCATGTCTTTCAGTATCGCCAATCTTTTTTCTCAACATTTCGACAAGAAATTTGATTTGCACGAACAGCATCTCAACACTCAAATGGTTCGCGTCTTAAGAACCATTGGTTACGATCGCAATTACAAACGTGCTATGGGTCAATATTTGTATGATGAGGACAATAATGAATATCTGGATCTGTTAAGCGGATTCGGAGCCTTTGCAATTGGGCGTAATCATCCGACCGTTGTCAGCGCCTTGCAAGAAACACTGACACTGGAATTACCCAATCTGGTGCAAATGGATGTTTCCTTGCTCAGCGGCTTATTGGCCGAAAAGATACTTGAAACCACACCGGATAACCTGGATAAAATGTTTTTCTGTAATTCCGGCACAGAATCGGTAGAAGCGGCTATTAAATTTGCCCGTTATGTCACCAAACGGGAAAGTATCGTCTTTTGTGAGCATAGTTTTCATGGCTTGACCCTGGGCTCACTGTCTTTAAACGGTGAACAGATCTTTCGTGAAGGATTTGGCCCTTTGTTACCCGGTTGTCATTCCGTACCATTTAACAACCTGGAGGCATTGGAACAGGCATTAAGTCAAAAAGATGTGGCGGCCTTTATCGTAGAACCGATACAAGGTAAAGGCGTCAATGTACCAGATGATAATTACTTACCGGAAGTTGAACGTTTATGTAAAAAATATGGAACCTTGTTTGTTGCCGATGAAGTACAGACTGGTTTGGGACGTAGCGGTAAATTCTGGGCTATTGACCACTGGGGGGTACAGCCCGATATGATCTGTATGGCGAAAGCACTATCCGGTGGTTTTATTCCGGTCGGCGCCGTGGCCATGACTCAGAAAATCATGGATACGGTTTTTAACCGTATGGACAGAGCGGTTGTACACGGTTCAACCTTCTCTAAAAACAACATGGCCATGGCTGCAGGGCTGGCGACACTGCAAGTCATTGAAGATGAAAAACTGGTGGAAAACAGCGCTAAAGTCGGTGAAGACATTATCAATACCATCAATGCATCAGCCTCCAGGTATGAATTCCTGAAAGAAGCACGCGGTAAAGGTCTGATGATTGCAATTGAATTTCAATCACCTAAAAGCTTGTCACTCAAAGCGGCCTGGACCATGCTGGAGGCGGCCAACAGAGGGCTGTTCTGTCAAATGGTAACCATTCCATTATTCAAAGAACATCGCATACTGACCCAGGTTGCCGGTCACGGTATGAATGTCGTCAAATTGTTGCCACCATTGAACCTGGCGCAAAAAGATCGCGACTGGATCATCACTTCATTTGACAAAGCAATTGCAGATACCCACCAGATACCGGGCTCAATCTGGGATTTAGGTAAAAACCTGGCTACTCACGCCATAAAAAATAAAAAGAAAAAATAATAAATTAAATTGCCCGGCGTAAGAAGTACTGCTTTCGATACACTAGGCTCCTGGAATGCATATAAACCCTATAAACATAATACTAAAACTTATTACCAATAATAAATGAGGATTAGATGATGAGTAGCAAACTTTCAATTCAATACAAACTATTGTTTGTTCTGACGGCAAGTTTATTGTCTTTTACCCAACCCTATGCTCATGCTGTGGTTACCCATACATCATTAAACGTTTCTAAAATTGCGCCTAATAGAGCGGATAAAGTACATCTGACATTTAATTCAAAAGTTGAACTGGATCTATCGCAAATATTTTTAGTCAGTAGAGGAGATAAAATGCGGTTAGTCAAAGCTGTTTATAGTCGTAATCCAGGTGAAGTTATCATTGATATCCCCCCACTTTCATCCGGGGAATACGCCTTGAAACTGAGCATTTTTGCCGCTGATGGACATCTTAGCGAAGATCTAGTGCGTTTTGTTGTTTCTAAACAAAGTAAGTAAATACAATGGAAGGTATAGCTGATTTTCTTGATTCATTAATTGGTGGCGTTGATCTGACCTTTTATTCCATGGCTATAGGCGGCATGTTGTGGGGGTTGTTTGTGCTAAAACCCTGGGACCGTGAAACACGATATAATGATGAATTACTCAATAAAACCGTTGCCCTGATTTACCTTGGAACTTCTGCCCTGGTTATTACCGAACTGGCAAAAATTATTCTCAAAATATGGCTAATGACTGCAACTCTGGATCATTGGCCTTTCCCCGCCCTGGCTCACACCGCGCAGTTTCAAGCGGGCCTGACTCGTGCGTTGCTGGCGGGGATGCTGGCTTTTTATATTAAAAATCATTTATTGCCTAACGTTCGCAGTAAAGAATTCTGGCAACGCGCCAACCTGTTAATGTTGCCCATGGTTATTTCCGGAGCCTGGCTGGTACATGGCGCCAGTCGTCTGGATGATCGTAGTTTATTAATGAGCTTGTCTGTCCTGCATTCGGTTTCCGCCGCCGCCTGGGTGGGCAGCATATTTCAATTGCTTCTAATTTGGCGTCTAAAAAAACAAAATCAGATCACTGCTGAAATATGGCCAATATTACTATGGCGGTTTTCCCCCATGGGCATGGCTGCAGTTCTGGGGATTCTAGCTTCCGGTTTGCCGATTGCACTTTATTACTTTGATACCTGGAATGCGTTTATCGGTACTGGTTACGGCAACTTATTGCTAGTAAAAATACTGATGCTCATCATTGCTCTCGGATTTGCTGTGCTGAACCGCCAGGCTGTACATGATTATTTCCTGACCTCAAATACTCATAACATTAATTATCGAGTGCCCTATTACATCGAAGCAGAAACCCTGGTTCTAATTACTCTGCTGTTTACTGCTGCCAGTCTGGCATCTCAACCTCCAGCAATTGATATTCCCCACTTGACTGCCACCTGGCAGGAAGTTTTACATACTTTTGCACCCCGCTTTCCGCGTATCACCTCCCCAACTCATGAGGCCTTGATAGCGGGCGAAGCCGGTCGGATTGCCATTGTTGGACAAGTTCCTTCAGAAGCTGCAACAGCATGGTCAGATTACAACCACAATATTTCCGGTATCTTTCTGACAGTCATGAGTGTATTTGCCATGTTGTCTTACA
>CAYYSO010000068.1:0-12719 GCA_964474415.1 uncultured Methylomarinum sp.
CTGACTCGCTATTTAGTTTTGTAACGAGCATCCCTTATAGACATCAGCCTTTCGGTTTTTTTTAAATAACGAACGCCGGCATAAGCGCCAATAATGATGACTACTACCCCAAATATCGCTAATTTATAATCATCCCATAAGCCAGCTAAATGCAACTTCCAACCTATCAAGACTACGGGAGTCATCAAAGAAGTCAATATGGTACCATACTCTTTAACAGCGACTCCCGGCCAATCAAAATTGTATTCATAATTCGAGATGGTATCCCGGAGTCCTTTAATTTTTGGCAACCATCTCGGTACCTCGGCACAATAAGCCTGGTAACCCTCTGCAAATTGTTCTCTTAAAAAACATTCTTCACTGTGAACGATAAGACGATATATCGCCAGAAATAAAACCGTACCGATGGCAAGTCCGGTCAAATTACCTGATACGCTTAAAAAACCAACTGCCAGCATAATGTTACCGACATACATTGGATTTCTACTATGCGCAAAAATGCCATCTGTCACTAGATTTTCGGCATAAATCCTTCTTTTTCTCCCGCCTCTGACAATATACGCAAGTCCAATAGTCAGCATACGTATTGCCTGCCCGACAAAAATCAACAATAATCCGATATATAATAAAAAATCGCTGCCTGGATCACCAACAGCAACAGGTGGCCAAAAATACAAAAAGAGTACGAGAATAATAGGGAAAAGCATATTCCGGGTATGAAATAAAAAGTTTCCTGCACTCCGAAAATAATCTGACATAAATATTCCTGTATAAAAAATTTCGCTCTCAATGTTTCAGCTTAAATTTAGAATGCTGAATCAACAGCGGCCTATTAACTTAAGACAAGACACCTGAGACAATATAACCCCAAGACCAGATTATTTTTCACCATAATGAAAGATATGAAGAAAAATTAAACCTTTATCTCCTTCATGGTAATACCCTGTCCTATTTTAAATGAGCAACCGAACATCGCCACCATAACTGGCTAATTATGACTTTTTCTTGTTTTTTTTTCAATGCGCATCATTAAATGAATAATGATTACTTCTGAAGAAATAGAGTCATATTTCCACAAACCACAGACTCAACCAGGGCACATAGGTAATGATAATCACTGCTAACAACAGAATCAGCATAAATGGAATAGTGGCCTGATAAAGTTGTGAAATCGGTTTGTTAAACCGGTAACTGGCGATAAACAGATTCATCCCCACAGGTGGAGTGAAATAACCGATTTGCATGTTAGCCAAAAAAATGACCCCTAAATGTATGGGGTGAACCCCGTAGTTTAAAGCAATAGGCACGATTAATGGCACCACAATCACCAATGCTGAAAATATATCCAGAATCGCCCCCAGAACCAGCAAAAAAATATTCAGCAAAATTAAAAAAGTGAGTTTACTATCAATATTTGTTTTGACCCAATCAAACAAATGCATGGGAACCTGAGCATCGACCAGGTAATTAGTGAACGCCAGAGACACACCCAGTATCAGTAAAATACCACCCACTACTTGCATGGAAGTGGTAATCACCGTGAACAAACGTTTCAGTTTAATCTCTTTGTAAATAAAAAACTCAACCAGCACAACATATAAGGCTGTCACCGCAGCGACTTCTGAAACAGCCAGAAAACCGCCAAAAATCCCACCCCCGATAAATACTGGCAAAGGCAATTCCCAAATTGCATCTTTCATAGCGGCAACAGCTTCTGATAATGAAAACGGCGTTTTCTGCAAGGGTAATTGCCGGGTACTCCATCCAGCCCATACCGCCAGCATCAGAATCATCAGCAACGCCGGTAATAATCCGGCCATAAATAATTCAGTCAAGGTAAATTTCTGATCAATATCCATTTGCTGGACAATAATACCGTATAAAATTAACGGAATGGAAGGCGGCAATAACAACCCAAGACTACCGGTTGTTGTTACCAATCCCAAACTAAATTTTTCCGGGTACCCCTCCTTGATTAAGGCGGGCAACAATAAGGCCCCCAGGGCTACAATGGTAATCCCTGATGCGCCTGTAAAAGCGGTAAAAACAGCACATAAAACTAGGGATACGATTGCCAGTCCGGCCGGCAGCCAGCCAAAAAACACCTGAGTCAACCGCAATAAGCGCTCAGATGTATTACTTTCAGACAAAACGTAACCGGCAAAAGTAAACAGCGGTAATGCTACCAATAAAGGGGTTTCAGCGATCCTGTAAAGTTCTGCGGCGATAATCGTAAACTCAACATCGGCAGTATAAAAACCCAGCATTGTTGCAGCCAGAATCACTGCAAACAAAGGCGTCCCCAGCAACAACATTAGAACAATCAATAGTACTAATGTCATCGCCATCAGCTTATGACTCGTTTTGTTGATTAACCAGCATTGATGCTATCAGATAACGTATGGCGATAACAAAAAAAGCAACGGGAATAACAGCTTCGCAGATCCAGTTAGGGATATTCGCAAAAACAACACCACCATATTTATATTCTTCAAGAACAAACTGGAGACTATACCAAGCAACAACAAAACAAATCGTTGCTGTAAAAACACTGCTGATGCGTATGGTTATAATTCTAAATTTATCAGATAATTTTTTGACCACTACATCGATAGCTATATGCTGATTGTGACGACTAGCAACCATGGCTCCCATCAGAGTTATCCATAGTACGATAATACGCGTCATGGGTTCTGCCCAGATCAAACCGCTACCCCAAAAATTACGCATCATAATTTGCACAACTGAAATAATAACCATTGCCACAAACAAGACAACTAACAAGGTTGCTTCCGCTTTCAACAACAACAGGTGAAACTTATTCAACCAATTAATAATCATTGATTTTTATTTCTAAACTCAGTTAAATAGGTATTGAGTTTTTCAACCTTATCTGCGGACAAATTACCCTCTCGCTCAATTTTTTTATTAGCGCTGACAATCGTCCGCCTTAGTTCGTCAATAGCTTTCGGGGTTGGCTTTAAGTATTGAATCCCTTGTTTTTTCAAAGCCGCAGTTGCCTGTAGATTGTCTTGTCTACTACGTAAGTCTATGTCTTTAATAACACGCCCCATCACAGAGCGTACCAACCGCTGATCCTGCTCTGATATTTTATTAAACGCCTTCCTGTCCATAGCTAATACACCATAAATATATAATAATGGAATATCCGCAACATATCTCACTTTGGTTTGCCATTGCAATGCCAGAGCTCCCACTGGCGAGGCTGCAACAACATCAATCATACCGGTTTGCAACCCCATTAACACATCGCGTAACGGTAACGGAATTGGCGTAATTGAGAACGCTTCCATTGCCGCTAAAGCAACTCTATTATCGTTAGGCACCCAAATTTTATGGCGACGCATTTGTTCAAGGTTTTGAATAGGCTCGGTAGACATAATATAGGCCATTCCAACTTCAGCAAAACCCATGGGAACTATGCCTTGTTGTTCAAGCCCACGCATTAATTCGGCATCCATTTTTTGCCTGACATAATCGACTTCCTGAAGATTGTGAAATTTCAGGATCAAATTATAAAGCTGGATATCCGGATAAATACGACTTAACGCTGCATTAGTAACGGCAGCGCCATGTAGCTGACGTAAACGCATTTTTCGCAAAACACCGTCATCATTACCCATCACCCCGCCAGGGTAAAACCTGAACTTGATCCGACCTTCAGTTTTACGGGTTATTTCAGCACCACCTTCACGTAATTTCTGCACCCAATAAGAGCCATCCGGCGATAAGGTTGCGATTTTAAAAGTGAATGCCAAGACATTATGACTATTCGCAATCAGAAATAAAAACAGGAATAACTGCCATTTTAAACAATGTAATTTCATAAAGAGGGGATCTGTTAAAAATAGTCATCTGCTGTTTGCAACAACTTTTTTGCCTGTTGCTGCGCCAAAACATTACCTAATGTTAACCCTTTATGCTGCACTTTAGTATTTAATACCGTCTTTAATAAACTATCATGCAAATCACGGTCAAACATCATCCGGGCATAATGCTTGGCATATAAGACATACACCATCAGATTTTTGTACTCAGACAATTGCAAGGCTTTTTCAAAATAACGCCTGGCGACCTCCGGTTTCCCTCCCAGAACCGGCGGCACTAAGCTTTCCAACACACCAAGATACAGATATGCTTCACCATTTTTATAGTTTTCCTGCAAAACAATCACTCGATGCATAATCTGTTTGACCTGAGCCAGTTGGGCAATAGCATACCAGTCTGATTTATGCATTTGTATCCAGTTTGCCCAGGTTGTCCCCAGCACATACAAACTGTTCAGATCATCTGTTTCAGACTGCTTGATAATTATTGCAAAATCAGCGAAGGTTTTATCATTCAAGGCACAAAATGCTTTTTTATGCAGACATGCCTCGCGCAAAGCCAAAGTAAATGCTTTTTGACTAAGCCGTTGACTTCTTTGTGACTCCATATCTCCTGACAAGGCGATATAAGCAGTATACAAATTAGCCGTGGACTTTAATAATGCCTCGTCTTCGGGATCACTTATCAAAGCTGCTTCCTGCATCAACAAATAAGCTGGAATCGCCTCAGCCACAGTTTGCGGATCATTATGGTTTAATATGACCTGCTTTAAATTTCTATCAAAATCCTCCGTAGCAGAGGAAATAAAAAAGCTGCAACTATTTACAAACATAAGCGGCGACAATAAAAAAAACCATTTAATTCCTGTAAACACTTTTACTCCTGCTTCAATCTGCCTTATATTCATCCAGCATTTTTTCCATACTTTCACAATAAGCTTTTAGCACTTTTACCCGCGCATAATATTTACTATTGCCTTCTACCAATATCCAGGGGGCCATGTGAGTACTGGTTCGAGCAATCATTTCATTCACTGCTTTCTGATAGGCTGTCCATTTTTCCCGGTTACGATAATCTTCTTCAGTGATTTTATATTTTTTATAACTGATTTTTTCACGTTCCTTGAATCGTCTTAACTGTTCATCTTTATCGATATGCAACCAGAATTTGAGCAAAACAATGCCATGGGATACCAAAGCCTCTTCAAAATTAACAATTTCCGAATAGGCCCGCTGCCATTCCTCGCGTCTGGCAAATCCCTCCACCCTCTCAACCAAAACCCGACCATACCAACTTCGATCATAAATAGTCACCTGTCCGGCACGGGGAATATGGCGCCAAAACCGCCATAAATAATGATGCGCTTTTTCCTCATCCGTTGGAGTAGCAACCGGAATCACCTGATAATTCCTGGCATCCATCGCATGAGTTAATCTTCTAATGGTTCCGCCCTTGCCTCCAGCATCCCAGCCCTCGAATACCAACAGACTGGATCGTTTCAATTCACGCGCCTGACGCGTCAGTTTATTAATTCTACTCTGATATTTTGCCAATTCCTGTTTATAAGTTTTTTTGTCCAATTGTAGCGACAAATCAAGAGAATCCAGTAAGTTTTTCTGGCTGACGTAATTAACCGTTTGAATACTGACATCTTTATCCATTGATTTCAGAATTTCACGCCGTGAAATATGTTGCTCAATACGGTTCAGAATATGCTGTCCTACGGTTAAACTGCTGTAGTGAATATCCGTACCATCAACGATTAGCCAGGGGGAATCAGCCGTACTGGTTTCCGACAAGACCTTTTCGGCCACTGCAATAAAATCATCATACAGAGCCAGATGCTTTTTATCTTTTTCAGTGACCCGCCATTTTGTTTCCGGATTTTTTTGCAAGGCCTTAAGCCGCTTTTTCTGTTGTTCTTTTTTCAAATGCAACCAGCATTTAATAATCAAAGCACCGTCATCGATCAATTCCTGTTCAAATTGACGAATATGCACGAGTTCAAGCAACAACCGACTATCGCCCTTTTCCAGGTCAACTCTTTGCGCTAAAGGTTCGCTGTACCAGGAACCGACATAAATAGCTATTAATCCTTTAGTCGGCAAAGTACGCCAATATCGCCAGAATTTAGGGCGCTCTTTTTCCTCATCAGACGGTTCTGAAAAAGCAATCGTCCGCATATAGCGCGTATCCATCCATTCATTCAATAAATTAATGATTTCACCTTTACCGCCACCATCAACCCCGGAAATCATGATGACGACTGGAAAATCGCATGTTTGTAGCTTTTGTTGAAGCAACAATAACTGCGTCCTAAGTATTGCTACCTTACCCTGATAGTCTGATTTCTTGACTGTATGTCCTAACTCAGCAATTTCAAACACATAACCTCCTTGAACCTTTATTTTCAGCTGAAATCAATCATAGCAAAAATAAAAAATCCATTATTGAGAATAATAGTTTTGACATTAAACCTTTTGCCATGATACAAATAACGCGTCGACTAAAAAACAAATCTAAACATTCGACAAGCAACTCGAGTTGCCCCCTTAAATTTAAGGGCTTTTATATTATTAAAATAATACCAAGAGGATTATAAAAATGGCTGAAGAAAAACAAAGCAATACTTACACTATCGTTGTTGCAGTATCTGCAGTTCTTATGATTGCATTCGTTTTATTACTGAAAGGCAGAGAAACAGAACATCTGGTCATGGAAGCCGATCAAACTGTACAACAAGCAGCAGCACAATTTGAAGGCAGAAAAGACTTCAACAATGTAATGGAATAATTCAGCTAAAAGTTCCTCTGTTGACCAACAGAGGAACTTTTAAAATCTCTCACTTTATCTTCTCCATTCAGTCTTCTTAAATCACGCATCCGTTTTCTGGAATGTTTAAATTAATTTTTTATAGCATTCAGATCAAATAAACGCCTTATAATCTGCTAAACCCCTTACAAGGCGCTGTAAACCCTAAGTCATTCAAAAAAAACAATTGAACTGCCTCTTACTTTTATAGTCTGAGAAATGATTTTTTTATAAATCAGTCACTTTTATTTATAAGGAGAAGTTATGAAAAAAACCAATACAACATCTTTTGCTATTGCTATAGGCACATCCATAGCATCCGGTTTAGTTGCTACTACTGTTCAAGCAGATAATACAATCACTACTGACAACAACCCTTTTGCTCTCACCGAATTGTCTTCCGGTTATATGCAAACCGCCAAATCAGACGGTGAAAACAATGGTTCCATGAAAATGAAAGATGGCGCTTGTGGAGAAGGAAAATGTGGTTCATCCATGATGCAAAGCAATCAGGAAAAAACGGCTGAAGGAAAATGTGCAGGCAATAAACCCATGCCATCAGCTTCCAAAAAAAATATGGAAGAAAAATCCGGCGAAGGTAAATGCGGCGCAGCTATGAAAATGTAATAGCATCCCGCCATTCGCCATTCAGTACGATCAAAAAAGACTGGCCACCATTGGTCAGTCTTCTCAAAAGACGATTATCGACACTCACCTAGTGCAGCACCTATTTTCCTTTGATGGATAGATGTATTTATATGGCTCTGATTTATATTGATAAATTTAAACCTTTAGTAATCTATACAAAATAGGTGCTGCACTAGTGTCCGTTACGGGCAAATATATCCCAGAACACAACCGGATTAGAGCGAAATTGAAAATCATCAAGCCTGGTTTTATAAAGACACTAAGCAATCTTTTCATGTGCCAGCCCGGGTTTAGCGATACCTGATAAATTCCCCTTGATGTCAGCCATAAAGACTGATACAGCAGCCGGGAATAACCCTCAGCAAGAATCTGTAAAGTGACGGTGCCCCGGGTTCCACTCGCCCCCCCCCCGAAATCATGTCATGATGATTATCCATAGCCGAATCCATTATTATGTGTGTTTTATCATTTACACCAATCAATATTTCCTGCGTACCTATTTCCGTATTTTTTAAATTGATTTAAATCTCTATTGTACTGCGGGATAAAAAACTGCTTTTAGTTTTTATTTCAGATGAAATGAGCCATGCTAATATATCCCTGAAACCTCAATTAAATTCCACTTAACATTAGATCCAAGGATGCCATTATCTTGATACAGTTTGATCTCATAGCTGTAACATTTATATTAATTTGCTCTCTGTTATTACTGGCCGGCAACCGCTTCCCCGCTGACACTGTATTATTAAGTGCACTGGGAGTATTAATAGTAAGTGGAATCCTGACACCTGCAGAAGCTTTGTCTGGATTGGCCAATCCCGGCATGGCCACTATTGCTGTGCTTTATGTGGTTGTTTCGGGGTTACGGGAAACAGGAACAATTGCATGGCTAAGCCGCTTGTTATTGGGAAAACCCAAAAATATGACCATAGCGCAATTACGACTGTTGTTACCTGCCGCCACTTTCAGTATTTTTATCAATAACAGCCCTGTCGTAGCCATGTTTACCGCAGCCGTCCAGGACTGGTGCAAACGCAGCGGATTTAAAGCATCTAATTTTCTGTTACCACTTAGTTATGCATCAATAATGGGAGGCACTTGTTCGCTGATAGGCACAAGTACCAATTTGGTTGTTGATGGTTTAATGCGTCAATCCGGTTTCCCGGGATTCAGCTTGTTTGAACTGGCTGCCGTAGGAATACCCATCACCATCGCAGGCTGTTTCTATTTATTTATTGCCAGTCCCTATCTGTTATCAGACAGGCCGGGAGCAATCGAGAAGTTTAGTGATATTCGCGAATATCTGGTTGAAATGCTGGTAAAACCGGGCTGCGAATTGACAGGTCAAACAATACAGGATGCAGGTTTGCGGCATTTACCTGGACTCTTTTTAATTGAAATTATTCGTAATGGTGAAGTGTTCCCCGTTGTTTCACCTCAAACAACCATCCAAACAAATGATAGACTTGTATTTGCCGGAGCTGTTGAATCAGTCGTTGAGTTGCGGCGTATACGTGGCCTTGAAGTGGCTTCAGACCAGATATTCAAACTGGAAGGCCAAGAACATGAACGACGTTTGTTTGAAGCGGTCATTTCCAATGAAAACCCGGCTATTGGACTCAATATACGTCAAGCGCGTTTCCGACACCGCTATAATGCTGTTATTCTGTCTATCGCCAGAAATGGTCATCGTCTGAAAGGCAAAATTGGCAATATCCAGCTTCAACCTGGCGACACCCTGTTGCTGGAAGCTCAAAAAGGATTTCTCTTCAAGTTCCGCAACAGCCGTGATTTTTTATTAATCAGCAGACTGGAAAATTCCTGCAAAATGCGTCATGATCGAGCCCCTTGGGCACTAAGCATTATGACCATAATGATTATACTGATGATTACCGGCGCCATGAATATTTTACAAACTGCTATACTGGCTGCCGGCGCCATGCTGCTCAGTGGTTGTTTGAATATTGAAGATGCACGCCGCAGTATTGATTATAAGGTTCTGTTGGTTATTTCCTGTGCTTTTGGTCTGGGGGCCGCAGTACAAAAAGCAGGACTGGCGAATATTATCGCCGAACAGGCTTTATTGCTTGCAGGAGGAGAACCCTGGTTAATGTTAGTTTTAGTTTATCTAACAACAGCAATACTGACTGAAACCATAACCAATAACGCGGCGGCTATCATTATGTTTCCTATCGCCATGATCGGGGCTGAGAATCTGGCTGTCAACACAACACCGTTTGCAGTTGCCGTCATGATTGCGGCTTCCGCCAGTTTTGTTACGCCGATAGGCTATCAAACCAATCTGATGGTCTTTGGCCCAGGCGGTTATCGGTTTATCGACTATGTAAAATTAGGTCTCCCCCTCAGTCTCATTGTTGCCAGTATGGCTTTATGGATAATTCCTCACGTCTGGAATTTTTAAAATGAAAATTAACGACATTGACAACGTAAAAAACTATTTACTCAATTTACAGGACAGTATATGCCAGGCATTGGAAACGGTTGAGCCTGAAACACACTTTATTGAAGACAGCTGGGAACGTGCCGAAGGTGGCGGCGGCAGAACCCGGGTTTTAAGTAGCGGCAAAGTCTTTGAACAAGGTGGAGTTAATTTTTCTCATGTCTTTGGCAATAACTTACCGGCCGCAGCTTCCGCAGCCCGCCCGGAACTGACTAACCGTCAATTTCAGGCCATGGGTGTTTCCCTGGTTATGCACCCCAATAATCCTTATGTACCGACTTCTCATGCCAATGTCCGTTTTTTTGTTGCCGAGAAAGAAGGAGAAAAACCTATCTGGTGGTTTGGCGGCGGGTTTGATTTAACACCCTTTTACCCGTTTAAGGATGATGTTATCCATTGGCATGAAACTGCCCGTAAGGCCTGTGAGCCATTTGGCGCTGATGTTTATCCGCGCTATAAGAAATGGTGTGATGATTATTTTTTTCTGAAACACCGGAATGAAACCCGTGGTGTCGGAGGCTTATTCTTTGATGACCTGAATGACTGGGGATTTGATCGATGTTTTGCCTTTATGCAAAGTGTAGGCAATCATTATATAGACGCTTACCTTCCCATTGTTCAAAAACGCAAGGACACCCCTTTTGATGACAAACATCGCTCCTTTCAGCTTTATCGTCGCGGTCGCTATGTAGAATTTAATCTGGTTTTTGACCGTGGCACCTTGTTCGGATTACAGTCCGGCGGACGCACTGAATCCATCCTGATGTCAATGCCGCCAGTTGCCAACTGGAAATATAACTGGCAACCGGAACCGGGTAGTGAGGAAGCGACCCTTTATGAACATTACTTGAAATCTCAAGATTGGTTGGGAGTTAATAAATAGCCGCTGGATATTTATTCCTTCACTGCCGACAGAACCCTTTATATACCCCCACCCCCATAATAAGAAAATCATACTATATTGCAGAACCTGGCTTTGAGGCACTGAATTTATCTTGTATAAAATACATGTTATGCAAAAACAAAGAAACATTATGAATACAGGTAAAACAGATGTTAATTCTGCTAATCAATATTTGATTGGTCAACTGAAATTGCTCCAGCAAAATAATGACCTGGAGTTGGGGCAAGATAAAGACCAACACAGCATGAAGGGCAGGTCTTGCAATCAAGCAGAAAAAATGAAAATGCGGGATTGAAAGACCTGACCATTTTTTACGTGACCATTTTTTACGGTCGCGTTATTTCGCTGCGGTTTCACTGACCGGTACAATGCGCATAAATCCAGAACTGAAGACCCAGTATTTTTACTACAGTGAAGAGCAACCAGAACAACCGATCAGAGAATGCCATTGAATTCATTCCTGAACAAAATCAAGCGGACTTTGAGTCTGTTTAATGGTCCTGCTTTGTACCGTATGAGTATAAATCATCGTGGTTTTCACATCGCTGTGTCCTAACAGTTCCTGAATCGTGCGAATATCATAGTTTGCCTGCAGCAAATGACTGGCAAACGAATGACGCAATGTATGCGCGGTAGCCCGCTTGGTAATTCGAGCATCGTTCACCGCTTTTTTAAGCGCTTTTTGTACAACCGATTCGTGGATATGATAACGCCTGTATTCCAGAGTATCCTTCAGTCGCGTCAACGAAGGCGCAGGAAAAAACCATTGCCAGACAAACTCCTTGGCGGCATTCTTGTACTTCCGTCCCAATTGGTCCGGTAAAAACGTTCCGGCAAATTTTGCCTGCAAATCATCTTCATGAACACTCTCTACTCTTTGTAACTGCTTTTGTAAAGCAGGAACGATACTTTGTGGAATGGGAACCGTCCGGTCTTTTTTCCCCTTGCCATCGTGAATCGTCAAAATACCCGCAGCAAAGTTAAAACACTGCACCCGCAGATTCAGACATTCGGAAAGCCGTAATCCGCAGCCATATAATAATTTTGCAACCAAATCGACAGGGTCATAGAGATGATCAAAAACAAGATCGATTTCCTCCCTTGACAAGACGACAGGTATGTAAGGTTTGCGTTTGGCGCGGACGACGCCTTTGATTTCACCAAACTCCTTCTTCAGAACCTGCTTGAATAAAAACAGCAAGGCATTGAAGGCCTGATTCTGGCTGGCAGCGGACACCTGTCTTTCAACCGCCAGAAAAGTCAAAAAATCGATTACATCCTGTTGTGACAGCTGCCGATAATCCTTGCTTTTGGTATGAGCCTGAAACTGACGCACCCAACCTCGATAGGCTTTCAACGTTTTTGGTGAATAATGTCGGAGTTTAATCTCGTTGCCCAGTTGCTCAAAAACAAAGACCCAACTGGCACCGGTTTTTTCTGAAAGAGTTTTGCCAGGGACTGAACTCAAATTGTCCTGATGCAAATCATCAGTCCGGGTAGCGAAATTTTGGGATTGAGCGGTTCTTGTTTGATATTCGGCAGCCCTTGGCGGGTCATGAACGACCCGGGAATCATCAAATTCATTCGCAGTGCTTTTGGGGATGCATTGATAGGTTTTCTTTAATTTATAGAACAGGGAAATAGCCTGATGTGCCTGCTGCCGTTGTTGCTCCTCTTGATTTTTATCTTTAAGTTTTTGTAAAAACAATGGCAAACTGTTCGTATCGAGTGCCTTGTGATGGTATTTTCGACAGAAATCCCAGTAGTAGCGCAGCCATTTTCGGTAATGAAATTTACTTTTGTCAGGAATAGCATTTGCAATCAAAAGTTCGTTAAATTTCTGAGAAATATCAATCGGCAGCTTGATCATTAGAATTATCCAGATCTGTTTATCCTGTGAAAAAAGGATGTTATCCCGTTTAGGAAAAATAGACTTTAATGCTGATCTTGTCAAATTTGGTGAACAGGCGTATAAGATATACAGGTCGGGTTAATAACTTGATGGCTCCGCTTCGCGGAGCCATCGGGTCGAATAAGGAGCATAGA